>NZ_JBHYUU010000058.1:0-19886 GCF_042749955.1 Kitasatospora sp. NPDC059462
GCCCCGGTTCCCGCGCCGGCGTCCGGCGCCGCGCACGCGCCCTCCGCCGCCGCGAGCGCTCCGCCGGCCGGTGCGGCGGCGGGCGCGGCGGCGGACACGATCTGCGACCAGGCCGAGCGGTTCGGCCGGTGGGCGGCCGGTTCCGAGCAGGCCCGGCTGTGCCGCAGCATCTACGGCTGAGCGGGCGGCGGGTCCGCCGGGTCCGCGTCGAGCGGCGCCCGCAGACGCGTCCCGTACGGTGCCTGCACGGTCCCTTCGCGGTGCGGGGTGGGTCGGCGAGGACGGCGCGCAGCGGTCCGCCGGAACGGCCGGCGGGCCGCGGGGCTCGTCCGGGCGCCGGCCGTGCCGCCGGGCGTACGCGGCCCGGCCCGCCGCACGGAAACGCCGCCGCCGCGGGGCATCCGGTCGCCGCACGGGACCGGCCGCCCGGGCCCCGGGTGGAGCCGGATGAGCGGCGACCGGGACAATCATGATCATGTTCGAACACGAAACACCGGAGACCGATCCCGCACCGCTCACCGTCGTGGCCGCCGCCGTGGTCGAGGACGGCCGGCTCCTGGTCGTCAGCAAGAAGGCGGCACCGGACGTCTACTACCTCCCCGGCGGCAAGCCGGACGCCGGGGAGGGGCCGCTCTCGGCGCTGACCCGCGAGCTGGCGGAGGAGCTGGGCGCGGCCCCGGTCGGACCGCGCCACCTCGCCGAGATCAATGCGGTCGCGGCACTGGAGGGAGTGCCGATGCGGATGACCGTGTTCCAGGCCGGGCTCGACCGCGCGCCCGCCCCCGCGGCCGAACTCGCCGCGCTGCGCTGGACGGACGGACTCGACCCCGACCTGCGGCTGGCTCCCGCCGTCCGCGACCAGCTGCTCCCGCTGCTGCGCGAGCGCGGTCTGCTGCCGGGGCCGGCCCGGGCCTGATCCACGGGGCCCCGCCCGGACCGGGCCGGGGGCACCCCCGGCCCGGTCCCGGCCCGTCACCGCCGCTACCGGGCGGTGAGCGCCTTGGTCAGCTTCTCGAACCGCAGATCCGCGCGGAGCGGGATGCCGAAGCGCTCGTCCCCGTACGGGAAGGGCGCGTGGACGCCGGTGCGGTGGAAGCCGCGGCGCTCGTACCAGGCAATCAGCTCGGCACGCTGCTCGATCACCGTCATCTCCATCTCCACCGCGCCCCACTCCTCGGCCGCGTACCGCTCGGCCCGCGCGAGCACGGCCCGCCCGAGGCCGCCGCCCTGCCGGCCGGGGCGCACCGAGAACATCCCGAAGTAGGCGTGCTCGCCCCGGCGTTCCAGCTGGCAGCAGGCGAGCAGTTCGCCGTCCAGCTCGGCGAGCAGCACCACCCCGTCGGGGTGGGTGACGGCCGCGGTGACGCCCTCGGTGTCGGTGCGCTGACCCTCCAGCAGATCGGCCTCGGTGGTCCAGCCGGCCCGGCTGGCGTCGCCCCGGTAGGCGGACTCGACCAGGGCGAGCAGGGCGGGGACGTCGGCGGTGGTCGCGGTGCGGAAGCCGAGCCGGTCGGCGGCGACGGCCTCGGCGGCCGCTCGGGTGCTGCTCTCGGGCACGGGGGCCTCTTCTCGGGCGGTCCCGGACGAACGGCCCGGGCGGGCGGCGGCCGTTCGGCCGATCCCTGGCATGGTGCCACAGCCGGCCGGGCCCCCGACCTGCCCCGACGCCCCCTCCGGGCGCGGCCGGCCCCGCCCCGGACGCGCCGCCGGGCGGGGCGTCCAGCAGCCGGACGCCTCCCCGGGCCCCGCACCCCCTCCGGCAGGATGGCCGGGACGACCGCCCCACCCCTCCCACCAGACCCACTCACCCCGGAGACCCCATGACGACCGTCGAGATCCCCGGCTCCAAGTCGGTCACCGCGCGGGCGCTGTTCCTCGCCGCCGCCGCCGACGGCACCACCACCCTGCTCCGGCCGCTGAGCTCGGACGACACCGAGGGCTTCGCCGAGGGCCTGCGCACGCTCGGCTACGCGCTCACCCGGGAGGAGGACGGCTGGACGATCGGGGGACGCCCGCAGGGCCCGGCCCACGACGCCGAGGTGTACTGCCGCGACGGCGCGACCACCGGCCGCTTCCTGCCCGTGCTCGCCGCGGCCGGCCGCGGCTCCTTCCGCTTCGACGCCTCCGCCCAGCTGCGCCGGCGTCCGCTCGGCCCGCTCACCACGGCGCTGCGCACCCTGGGCGTCGACCTGCGGCACGAGGAGGCCGAGGGCCACCACCCGCTGCGGATCACCGCCGACGGCGTCTGCGGCGGGGAACTCAGCCTGGACGCGAGCCTGTCCTCGCAGTACCTCACCGCGCTGCTGCTGCTCGGCCCGCTCACCGAGCAGGGCCTGCGGATCACGGTGACCGATCTGGTCTCCGCGCCGTACGTGGAGATCACCGTCGCCATGATGCGGGCCTTCGGCGCCACCGTGACCCGCACCGGCAGCGTCTTCGAGGTGGCGCCCGGCGGCTACCGCGCCACCCGCTACGCCGTCGAGCCGGACGCCTCGACGGCGAGCTACTTCTTCGCGGCCGCCGCGCTCACCGGGCGGGAGCTGACCGTCCCGGGGCTGGGCCGCGGCGCCCTCCAGGGGGACCTGCGGTTCACCGAGGTGCTGGCCCGGATGGGCGCGCGGGTGGAGACCGGCGCGGACCGGGTCACCGTCCGGGGTCCCCGGGACGGCCGACTGTCGGGCCTGACCGTCGACATGCGCGACATCTCCGACACCATGCCGACGCTCGCCGCCCTCGCGCCGTTCGCCGACGGGCCGGTGCGGATCGAGAACGTCGCCAACACCCGGATCAAGGAATGCGACCGGCTGGACGCCTGCGCGGAGAACCTGCGCCGGCTGGGGATCGGCGTCGCCACCGGCCACGACTGGATCGAGATCCGGCCGGGCACTCCGCGCGGCACCGAACTCGCCTCGTACGGCGACCACCGGATGGTGATGTCGTTCTCCGTCACCGCGCTGCGCACGCCCGGCATCACCTTCGACGACCCCGGCTGCGTCCGCAAGACCTTCCCCGCCTTCCACGAGGTGTTCGGACAGCTGCGCGAAGAGTGGGCGACGGCCGGCTGACCGGGGCGGAAAGACCCGGCGGTCCGGGGGCGCCGGCCGCACCGCCCCCGGACCGCCGCACCACCCCCGGGTCCCCCGCCCGCCGCACCCGCGTCCGCCCAGGTGGGCGACGCCCGGGGCGGGACGGGCCGGCGGTGCGCAGCGTGCGAACGGGGGGCGGAACGACGGGGGCCACCGCCCTGTGACCCCCGTTCAGGATGGGGCCACGGGTACCTGGCGGGCTGGCACGTCCATGGCTACCCTGCTCCAGCCGGTCGCCGTCCCCGGCGCACCGGCTGTCCGCAAGTCCCACGGGTCGTCATCACGGACCAGAGGAGTGTCATGCCCAGCACTTCCCGCTCCGCCAGCCCCACCCGCAGCACCGGAAGACCGGGGAACCGCCGGCTCCCCGCGTTCGCCGCCCTCGCCACCGCGGTCGCCCTGGCCGTCGGCGTGGCCGCCCCGGCGTACGCGGCCGAGCCCGCGCCCGGCACCGCGTCCCCCTCCGGCGCGGTCCCCGCCGACAACTCCGCCGCCCGGCACGGCGGTGAGCTGCCGCCGATCCACCCCGAGCTCGACTTCGCCGGCTCCACCGTCGCCGCCCACGAGGGCCGGGGTCCCGGCGCCGCCCCCGCCGCCGCCCTCGCCGTCACCCAGACGCCCGGCCTGGACGTCTCCAGCTACCAGGGCAACGTCGCCTGGTCCACCGTGCGCGCCAACGGCGCCCGGTTCGCCTACGTCAAGGCCACCGAGGGCACCACGTACACCAACCCGTACTTCACCCAGCAGTACAACGGCTCCTACAACGCCGGCCTGATCCGCGGCGCGTACCACTTCGCCCTCCCGGACCGCTCCTCCGGCACCGCCCAGGCCAACTGGTTCGTGGACCACGGCGGCGGCTGGTCGAAGGACGGCAAGACCCTCCCGCCCGCGCTCGACATCGAGTACAACCCCTACGGCGCCACCTGCTACGGCCTCGGCCAGAGCGCCATGGTGAGCTGGATCCGCGCCTTCAGCACCACCGTGCACACCCGCACCGGCCGCTACCCCACCATCTACACCACCACCAACTGGTGGACCACCTGCACGGGCAACAACGCCTCCTTCGGCGCCACCAACCCGCTGTGGATCGCCCGGTACGCCTCCACCGTCGGCACCCTCCCGGCCGGCTGGAGCTTCCAGACGATCTGGCAGTACGCCGACTCCGGCACCTTCCCGGGCGACCAGAACCTCTTCAACGGCGCCTTCGACCGCGTCCAGGCCCTCGCCAACGGCTGATCCCGGCCCGGCCACCGGCCCGGGTGGCTGCGGAATCGTTTCCGCAGCCACCCGGGCCTCCGCGTGCCCCGGCCGCCCCGGACGGCTGCGCCCGGCGGCGGTCCGCACCCGTGCGCCGTCCTCGGTTCGGGCGATTGCGACCGGGGTGGCGGGACGAACCGGGCGGCCGGGGAATCCATGGCCCGGAAGGGCGCCTACCGGTTGTGCGCCCTCGGAAGGGAGAACAGTCATGCGTCATCGGATCGCCGTGGCCGGGATGCTGGCCGCCGCCGGAGCGCTCGCGCTCGCCGTGCCCGCGCAGGCGGCCACGGGGGTGCTGGTGGTGAACGGCCTGCCGCAGAAGGACCCGGCATCGGGGTGTTACCCGACCATCTCACCCGTGATCGTCGAGAACCTCACGGACGCGACGGTCGACGTCTACTCCGCGCCGAACTGCGGTGGGGTGGTGACGCGGTCGGTGGCCGCCGGGATGTCCGCGGCGACGCTCGGGTTCAGCTACTTCGTCCACTGACGCCGGCCCGGCGCGCGTCCGGCGGCCCGGGCGGGCACGGAACCGTCTCCGCGCCCGCCCGGGCCCCGTCGGGCCCGAGGCACCATCAAGTCCGAGGCGCGGTCGGACCTGAGGATCGGTCAGGCCGGCGGCGCCGTCAGACCCGGGGCGCGGCACCGGCCGGTGCCGGACCGCGGCCGGCGCCGGTCAGGGCCTCCAGCAGCAGCCGCCAGGCCGCGTCGTAGCCGGCCGGACCGGCCGCCTCCGGCGGGCCGAAGGAGACGTGCGGGGCGCCGTGCAGCACGGCCAGCAGCAGCTGGGCGACCAGCTCCGGCGGGCGGGGCGCCATGCCGCCCTCGCCCTGGGCCCGGCGGATCAGCACGACCAGACCGCGCTGGACGTCCTCGAAGATGTCCGGCGCCTCGGCCGGGGACGGCCGGACGGGGTGCGGCTGCGCCGGGTCCGGGATGTCGGTGGCCAGCCGGAGCGCCGCCCGCAGCCGGACGTCCTCCTTCAGCCGGTGCGCGAGGTCCAGCACCAGCCCCTCCAGCACGGCGGCGGCCTCGACGCCCGGGACGTCGCGGGTCAGCCGCATCTCGTCCCAGACCTTGCGCGAATGCGACATCAGCGCACCGGCGAGCGCGCGTTTGGACGCGAAGTGCCCGTACAACGCCCCCTTGGTCATCCCGGTCCGCTGCGCCACCGCATTGAGGGTGGCCCGGCTGTACCCCTGGGCGGAAAACTCCTCGGCCGCGGCGTCCAGCACCTTCTCCCTGGTGCGCCGCGCCCGCTCCTGCTTCATCATGTGCCCTCCCTGAAGGAAGAACATACCTTTCTGAACGAATGTTCTCAGCGGTACCCGATGTGCGCAGCGGACACAACTGATGACAGAACATTCATGAATTCTTCCTTCCGCACGCTCGCGCGGGCCGCGGCCGGACCGCTACATTGCGACGCCCCCGCCACCCCGCCCCCCAGGAGCCGACCATGCCCGAGTCCGACCAGGCCACCCCGTTCCTGGTGCGGCCCATCGTCACCCGGCGGGGCCCCGACCCCAAGCAGGACCGGGCGGCACGCACCAGGACGCTGGTGCTCACCGCGGCCGCCGAACTGTTCGCGGCCCGGGGCTTCCGCCAGACCTCGGTGAAGGACGTGGCCGACCGGGTGGCGATGACCAAGGGCGCCGTCTACTTCCACTACCCGACCAAGGAGGCCCTCGCGGTGGCCGTGGTCGAACAGCACTACGCGCGCTGGCCCGCCCTGCTCGCGGAGGTCACCGCCGCGGGGCACGGACCGCTGGAGACCTCGGCGCGTCTGCTGGCGGGGGCGGCGGCCGCCTTCCGGGACGACATCGTCGTCCGGGCCGGGGCCCGGCTGCAGATCGAACGGCCGGAGATCGACGCCGAGTTGCCGACGCCGTACGTGGACTGGACCCGGTTGCTGGCCGCCCTGCTGAGACGCGCCGAGGCGGCCGGCGAGCTGCGCGCCGGGGTCTGCCCGCAGGCGGCGGCCCGGTCACTGGTGGCCGCGCTCTTCGGCACCCAGCAGATCTCCGACGTCCTGCACGAGCGCTCGCAGATCGCCGAACGCTGGGCGGAGACCTCCGAGTTGCTGTTCCGGGCGATCCGGGCGTAGCGGGCGGCCGAGGGCGCCTCCGGCCGCCCGCCGCGCCGGTCACCGCGCCGGCGGCCGGCCCGCCGCCGGGACGCGCTCCGCGCCCGTACCGGCCGGCGCGGGCGCCGCGCCCCGGGTGGTCGCCCGGGCGGTGGCCGCGGCCACCAGGGCCAGCACGGTCGCCGCGAGCGGGAACCAGCGCTCGCCGAGCAGGGCGATCGCCGCGCTGCCGGCCGCGCCGCCCGCCGCCGTCCCCAGGTAGAGGGCGCTGCTGTTGAGCGAGATCAGCAGCTGGGCGTTGGCCGGGTCCAGCGAGGCGAGCCGGTGCGGCAGCGCGACCGAGATCGCCCACCCGGCCAGCGGGGTGACCACGGCGTAGGCGAGCGCGCCGGGCATCGAGCGCCCGGCCCAGGGCAGCGCGGTGAACGCGGCCGCCGCCACCGTGCTGCCGACCAGCAGCACCCGCCGGACGCCGACCCGGTCCACCAGCCGCCCGCCCAGCCAGCTGCCCGCCACCGAGGCGACGCCCGCGACCAGCAGCACCAGGCTCAGCCGCTCCGCCCGGCCGCCGGTGGCCGGGGCGACGGCGGTGGCCAGGTAGATGTAGACCGACTGGAAGGCGAGGAAGAACACCAGGGTGGTCGAGGCGGCGCCGAGCACCCGGCGGTCGCGCAGCGGCGCCAGCCGGTCGCGCAGACCGGGGGCGGCGGCCGGCACCGGCAGTTCGCGCAGCAACAGCGCCAGCCCGGCCAGCGCGACCGCGCTCAGCGCCGTCACCAGCCACATCGTCAGCCGCCAGTCGGTGCGCCCGACCCAGGTGCCGAGCGGCACGCCGAGCGCGGTGGCGACGGTCATGCCGCCGAGCACCGTGGCCAGCGCCCGGCCGCGCCGCTCGGGGGCGACCAGGGTGGTGGCGACCGCGTTGGCGGTCGGGGTGTAGAGCGCGGCTCCGGCGGCGGCCAGCACCCGGGTCGCCAGCAGCGTGCCGAACGAGGGGGCGAGCGCGCTGAGCGCGTTGGCGGCGCCGAACACGGTCAGTGCGGTGAGCAGCAGGCGGCGGCGCGGCCAGCGGGCGGTGAGGGCGGCGAGCGGCGGGGCGAGCAGCGCGTAGCCGAGGGCAAAGACGGTCACCAGCTGGCCGGCGGCGGTGACCGAGACCCCGAGGTCGTCGGAGACCGGGCCGAGGATGCCGGCGACGACCATGGCGTCGGTGCCGACGGCGAAGGTGCCGAGGGCGAGCAGGAGCAGGCGGACGGGCACGTCGATCCCCCCAGGACGGACATTGTTGGACGTGTGGGCAACAGTTTGATGCTCGCCAAACAGTACGGATTGGTGGATGATTGTCAAACCGTCCTGTTCCGGCGCCCACCCCGCGCCCCACCCCGAGGAGGCCGCCGGCCATGTCCGACGACGAGCGGCTGCCCCAGCCCGCCCCCGCCGAGATCGATCTGGTCACCGTGCTGCACGCCCTCGGCGACCCGGTCCGGCTGCGCCTGCTGACCAGCTACGCGGACGGCGCCGAGCACTCCTGCGACCCCCGCCACCTCGGCCTCGAACACCTCCACAAGTCGACCGTCTCGCACCACATGCGGGTGCTGCGCGAGGCCGGCGTCACCAGCACCCGGGTCGCCGGGCGCCACCGGTACGTCTCGCTGCGCCGGACCGACCTCGACGCCCGCTTCCCCGGCCTGCTGGACGCCCTGCTCGCCGCCGCCCCGGCACCCGCGCCGGCGGACTGAGCGCACCGGAGCCCGCACCGGCGGGCCGGACGCCGCGGCCGGGACGGCGGCGGCGCGGATCGGCACGACGGCGGCGCGGATCGGCACGGCGGCGGGCGGCCGTGACGGCCCAGGACGCCGGCGGTCCCGGCGCGCCGCACCCGGTGCCGCGGCGGTTCGGGTCGGCCGGGCGCCGCCCCGGGCCGTGCTCCACGGCGGAGACGCACGAACCGCGCCACCGCACCGCCGTCAAGGACGGCCGAGGGGAGCCGCGCTCAGAGCGCGGCGCCCAGCATCCTGAGCACCAGCTCCCCGTAGCGGCGGCCGAGTTCCTCCGGCGTCTCGCTGCTGCGGTCGGTGTACCAGCGGGACACGTCGATCCCCAGCGAGGTGACCGCGCGGGCGGCCGTGCGCACCTCGGCGACCTCGAAGTCCCCGGCCGCCCGGCCCGCCTCGATGAGTTCGGCGACCTCGCGCTCGATGTCCAGCCGCAGCGCCGCGACCACCGTGTAGGCGTCCTGCGGAAGCGCGTGCAGCTCGTAGTTGACCACCCGGCCGACCGTCCGGGCCCGGGCGTGCCAGGCGGTGAACTCCTCGACCAGGTGCCGCATCCGCGCCACCGGACCGCCCTCGCCGGCCACCGCCGCGCGGACCAGTTCGAGCGTCGCGGCGTGCCCGGCCCGGCTGATCTCCGCCAGCAGGGCCGCCTTGGAGGGGTAGTGGATGTACAGCGCGGCCGGGCTCATCCCGGCGCCGGTGGCGATGTCCCGGGTGGTGGTGGCGTGGAAGCCGCGCTCGGCGAAGGACTCCACGGCGGCCTGGAGCAACCGGTACGCCGCCTCCGGGCGGGAGTCGGCGCCGCCGGGCAGGGCGGGCCAGAGGTCGGCGATGGGCGTGCTGGTCATGGCGCCATCCTCGCAGATCGGTCGGCCGGGCAGCCGCACGGGCGTTCGGCCCGCGGGGCCGCCGCGGACTGTTGACAGGGTCCCGCACCGGCACCATGCTGAGCAAGCGCTTGGTCAGAGCCTCGTTCGTCTGGTCGGCGGCCCGGTCGGCCGCACTCCAGGCCGAAAGGACCCCCGTGGTGAACTCCTTCAAGGGCCGGGTGGCCGTCGTCACCGGGTCGAGCCGGGGCATCGGCCTCGGCATCGCACGCGAGCTGATCGCCCGGGGGGCCAGGGTCTGCCTCACCGCCCGGACCCCGGAACCGCTCGCCGAGGCGGTCCACGACCTCGGCGGCCCGGAGGTCGCCATCGGTGTCGCCGGCCGCGCCGACGACCCGGCCCACCAGGAGGAGGCGGTCACCCGCACCCTGGAGGCCTTCGGCCGCCTCGACCACCTGGTCAACAACACCGGCATCAACCCCGTCCACGGCCCGGTGCTGACCGTCGACGAGGCCGCCGCCGCCAAGATCCTCGCCGTCAACGTGCTCGCCCCGCTGGCCTGGACCCGCCGCGCGCACGCCGCCTGGATGGGCGAGCACGGCGGCTCGGTGGTCAACGTCGCCTCGGTGGCCGGGATCCGCGCCTCCCCCGGGATCGGCATGTACGGGGTCTCCAAGGCCGCGTTGATCCGGCTCACCGCCGAACTCGCCGCCGAGCTGGGCCCGCAGGGCATCCGGGTCAACGCCGTCGCCCCCGCCGTGGTGAAGACGAGGTTCGCCGAGGCCCTGTACGAGGGCCGCGAGGAGCAGGTCGCCGCCGCCTACCCGCTCGGCTGGCTCGGCGTGCCCGAGGACGTCGCGGGCGCCGTCGCCTTCCTGCTCTCCCCCGAAGCGGCGTGGATCACCGGGCAGACCGTGGTGGTGGACGGCGGCGTGACCCTCGGCGGCGGCCTGTGAGCCTCGGCGGCGGCCTGTGACCGACGGCGCGGCGGGCGGCACGGCGGGCGGCGTCCCGGCGGCCGCGCCGCCCGCCGGGCAGGGCGTGGCGGCCACCCGCACCCGCCCGCGGATCACCAGGCCGCGTCGGTGCCCGCCGCGATGACGTCCAGGGCCGGGCGCGGGGCGCGGCCGAGCAGGGCCGCGAGGTCGCCGGGCCTGCCGGGCCCGGCCAGGAAGCCGTGCGCGACGGCCGAGCACGTGCCCGTCAGCATCGGGACCTGGAAGGCCTCGGCGCCCGAGGCCGCGACCGCCGCCCGGGCCTGCGCCAGGGTGGCGGGGCGGTACTCGACCGGGCGGCCGGTGGCGCGGGTGAGCGCGGCGGCGACGTCGGCGCCGCCGACCGCCTCCTCGCCGACCAGCTCGTAGACCCGGCCCGCGTGCCCGGCCGGTGCCAGGGCCACCGTCGCCGCGACCTCGGCGAGGTCGGCCCGGGCGACCGCCGCCAGCCGGCCGTCGCCCAGCGGGGCGGTGATCACGCCCTCGGCGTCCGGGCGGGCGAGGAGGCCCAGCAGCTCGGCGTAGAGGCCGTTGCGCAGGATCGTCCAGCGCAGGGTGGCCGACGTGCGCAGCCGCCGCTCGGTCCAGCGGTGGGCCAGGGCGTAGGCGAGGTGGTCGCCGTCGCCGGAGAGGCTGGTGTAGACGACGTGCTCGACACCGGCGCGTTCGGCCGCCTCGATCGCCGCCCGGTGCCGGGCGATCACCACGTCGTCCTCGCCGTAGCCGGCCGAGATCAGCAGCAGGGTGCGCACCCCGGTGAAGGCGGCGTCCAGGGTCTGCGGCCGGTCGAAGTCCACCGTCCGCACCGGGATGCCGGCCTCCGGTGCCCGCTGCGGGGTGCGGCTGCCCGCCAGCACGTCCCCCGGGCCGCCGGGCCGTGCGGCCAGCCGCTCCAGCACCAGCGATCCGAGACCGCCGTTCACACCCGTGACGAGAAGCATCGTTTCCTCCAGGAAGTCGGGGACCGGGCCCGCGTCCCCGCGCGGCGGCCCGGTGACCATCCTCGGTAGCCTGGAGGTCCGGCGTAAGGAGGCACTTCGATGTCAGTGGGGCACACCGCGGTAACCACGCCGGACGGCACCGACCGTCCGGTGGTCTGGTGCGAGGACGGCGTGGACTGCGGGATCCGTGACCTGCTGAACCGCCTCGGTGACCGGTGGACCGTCCTGGTGGTGGTCGAACTCGCCCAGGGGGTGCGGCGGTTCCGCGAGCTGCAGCGCGCCGTGCCGGGGATCTCGCAGCGGATGCTCACCCTGACGGTGCGCCGTCTGGAGCGCGACGGCCTGGTCTCCCGCACCGTCCACCCCACGATCCCGCCGCAGGTGGAGTACGCGCTGACGCCGCTCGGGCACAGTCTGACCCACCTGGTGCGGGCGATGGCCGACTGGTCCTACGACCACCACGACGCCATCGCCGCCTCCCGGCAGTCCTGGGACGCCGCCAACCCCGGTTCCGAGTTGGCACACTGACGGACCGTCACCGCTCGAAGCGGACCTCCGGGAAGCGCGGCGAGGGCCCGTCCAGCAGGTGGTCGTCGTGGCCGCGCAGCCAGCGGTCGAAGAAGGAGCCGACGTACGCGCGGGTGGCGGCCACCGCCCGCTCCGGCCGGACGTCGCCGATGTCGCCGCGCACGGCCTCCTGCGGCACCGCGCCCTGGTGGGCCAGCTGGGGCAGCAGCGCCTGCGCGTCGGTGTACGAGCCGTGCCGCGATCCCAGCAGGGTGACGTCCGCCTTCCAGCCCCGGGTGTGCTGCCAGAAGGCCGCCCAGCCGGGCTGCGCGGTGTAGGGGCCGGAGTCCTCGCTCTCGGTTCCCATCAGCAGGAACGGGCGGTCCAGGCCGTCCTCGGCGACGCCGCCCAGGTGCACGCCGGTGCCGTCGGGGCCGGGGAAGTGCAGCTGGCCGTCCAGGTTGACGCCGGCCTTGATCCGGGGGTCGTCGTGCATGGCCTGGGCGGCGGTGAACCCGCCGGCGGAGTGGCCGGCCATGCCGATCCGGTCGAGGTCCAGTGAACCGGCCAGGGCCGCCGGGAGCCGGCCGTCGCTGCGCAGCGCGGCCAGTTCGTCCAGCACGAAGCGGATGTCGGCGACCCGGGTGTCCATCGCCTTGCGGAGCATCGCGCCGATGTCGAGGCCGGGCCGGCCGGCCAGCGTGGGGAGGACGGAGGTGACGAGCCGGCCGTCCGGGAAGGCGACCTCGGAGGCGTCGTAGGGGTGGTCGACGGTGACCACCACGTAGCCGCGCGAGGCGAGGTCCTCGACCAGGGCGGTCCCCCAGGTGCGGGGGTCGCCGAGCCCGGCCGACCAGAGCACCACGGGGCGCGGCCCGGCGCCGAGCAGCGGCGGGGCGTCCGGGCGGGCGTGGGTGCGGACCCAGGTCCAGTCGGTGCGGTCGGGCAGCGCGCCGTAGTTGAGGACGGCGGCGCCGTCCGGGCCGCCGAAGTGCCGACCGGCGCGTGAGGCCATGTAGGGCGCGCGTTCCCTGCCGTACACCGGGCGGGTGGCCGGGTACCAGAGGCTGATCATCAGTTCGCGGTCGCGCCCCGGCTGCCAGGGGTCGGTGCGGCCGGAGTCCACCAGGCGCAGCGCGGTGGTGCCGACGGGGTAGGGGCCGGTGGGCCGCGGCAGCGCGGCCCGGGCGAGCCGCTCGGCGACGGCCGGGGCGGCGGAGGCGGAGGCGGGCACGGCCGCCGCCCCGCCGCCCCCGCCCAGGACCGTGGTGGCCGCCAGGGCGACGGCCACGCCCCGGTGCAGGCCCCGCGGGCCCCGCGCGTCCTGTCCCCGGCCCCACTCGCGCATGGTCCCCAACTCCCGTCCGACCTGCGGCGGCCCGCCGCCCTTCGCGGCCGGCCCGTACGGCGACGGTACGGGCCGGACCGGTGCGCGGACGTCATACCGCGGTGCCAACCCGCCGGGTGCTACCCCGGTATGACCCGGCCGGGGGCATCGCACCACGGCGCTACACCGGGGGCGCGGGCTCAGCGGTACCGGCGCAGCTCCCGCCGGGCCAGGGAGCGCTTGTGCACCTCGTCCGGGCCGTCCGCCAGCCGGAGCGTCCGGGCGAAGGCCCAGAGCGCGGCGAGCGGGGTGTCCTGGCTGACGCCGGCCGCGCCGTGCGCCTGGACGGCCTTGTCGAGGATCCACTCGACGGTGCGCGGGGTGGCGATCTTGATGGCCTGAATCCCGGTGTGCGCGCCGCGGTTGCCGACGGTGTCCATCAGCCAGGCCGTCTTCAGCACCAGCAGCCGCAACTGCTCGATGCGGACCCGGGATTCGGCGATCCAGTCCTGCACCACGCCCTGGTCGGCGAGCGGCGCGCCGAAGGCGGTGCGCTCCAGGACGCGCCGGCAGGTCAGCTCCAGCGCGCGTTCGGCGGTGCCGATCAGCCGCATGCAGTGGTGGATCCGGCCGGGGCCGAGCCGGGCCTGGGCGATCGCGAAGCCGGAGCCCTCCTCGCCGATCAGGTTCCCGGCCGGGACGCGGACGTCCTCGAAGGTGATCTCGGCGTGGCCGCCGTGGTCGGCGTCGTCGTAGCCGAAGACGGTCATGCCGCGCCGCACGGTCACGCCGGGGGTGTCGCGCGGCACCAGGATCATGCTCTGCTGACGGTGCTCGTCCGCCCGCGGGTCGGTCTTGCCCATCACGATGAGGATGCGGCAGTCCGGGTTCATCGCGCCGCTGATGTACCACTTGCGGCCGTTGACGACGTACGCGTCGCCGTCGCGTTCGATCCGGGTGGCGATGTTGGCGGCGTCGGAGGAGGCGACCTCGGGCTCGGTCATCGCGAAGGCGGAGCGGATGCGGGCGTCGAGCAGCGGCTCCAGCCAGCGTTCGCGCTGCTCGTCGCTGCCGAACTCGGCGAGCAGTTCCATGTTCCCGGTGTCGGGGGCGGCGCAGTTGAGGGCGGGCGGGGCGAGGTGCGGGCTGCGGCCGGTGATCTCGGCGAGCGGGGCGTACTGGAGGTTGGTCAGCCCGGCGCCGTGCTTCCCGGGCAGGAAGAGGTTCCACAGTCCCTGGGCGCGCGCCTCCGCCCGCAGGTCGGCGACCACCGCCGGCACCTCCCAGGCGGGCCGCCGCGGGTCGGCGAGCTGGGCGGCCAGCACCGGTTCGGCGGGGTGGACGTGCCGCTCCATGAACACGGTGAGCCGCTCGCTCAGTTCGAGGGTGCGCCGGTCGTAGGCGAAGTCCATCGGTCAGTGTCCCTTCAGCGTGGTGAGGCCGTGCTCGACGAGCAGGGGCGCCATGGTGCCGGCGCGCTCGAAGCCGGACCCGAGGGTGCGTCCCTGCCGGTAGCGGTAGTGGATGCCCTCGGCGACGACGGCGAGCTTGTAGCAGGCGAAGGCGACGTACCAGTCGAGGGCGGCGGCGTCCCGGCCGGTCGACCCGGCGTAGCGGGCAACGAGTTCGGCGCTGCGCGGGAAGCCGGGGGCGGTCGCGGCGGAGGGGATGAGGCCGCCGCCGACGCCGGCCAGTTCGGTGTACATCACCAGCAGCCCGACGTCGGTGAGCGGGTCGCCGAGGGTGGACATCTCCCAGTCCAGGACGGCGGCGACGGCGTCCCGCCCGTCGCGCTCGGCGACGAGGACGTTGTCGAGCCGGTAGTCGCCGTGCACCAGGGCGGGCGCCGGGGAGTCGGGGCGGGTGGCGGTGAGCAGGTCGTGCAACCGGTCGGCACCGGGCAGCTCGCGGCTGCGCGAGGCGTCCAACTGGGTGGACCAGCGGCGCAGTTGCCGCTCCAGATAGCCTTCCGGGCGGCCGAAGCCGGCCAGTCCGACGGCCTCCGGATCGATCCGGTGCAGGGCGGCGAGGGTGTCCACCAGGGCCTCGCCGATGCCGCGCACCCGCCGCTCGCCGAGGGCGGCGAGCGCGGCGGCGTCCCGGTGCACGGTGCCGGGCACGTGGGCCATCAGGTACCAGGGCGCGCCGAGCACCTCCGCGCCCGGGTCGAGGTGGACGGTGGCGGGCACCGGCACGTCGGTGTCGCGCAGGGCGGTCATCACCCGGTACTCGCGGGCCATGTCGTGCGCGGTGGCGAGCACGTGCCCGAGCGGGGGCCGGCGCAGCACCCAGTGGGTGGTGCCGTCGGTCAGCCGGTAGCTGAGGTTGGAGCGGCCGCCCTCGATCAGCTCGGCGCGCAGCGGGCCGGCGACCGTGCCGGGCAGGGCGCGGTCGAGGTGGGCGCGCAGCCGCTCCAGGTCCGGCCCGGGCGGGGCGGCGGCGGGCTCCGGCGGGGTCTCGGGCACGGGCACTCTCCATTCGTCGACCGGCGGCGCCGGGCGGGTGACTAAGCGCTTGCTCAGCATTCGGTCGACGGCGGCGCCCTGTCAATCCCCGCCGTCGCCCGCCCCGGCCCGCGGACACCCGCCGACCCGGCACGACGGACCCCGGCGGACCGTCACAATGAGCGCCATGAGGTTGATCCACACCGTCGCCGGCGTGCTGCTCCTGCTGTTCACCGTCGCCAGCATCCTGCGCACGCTCGTCGTCCCGCGCGGCCTGTACTCCTCCCTGGTGCACGGCCTGTGGCGGGCCCTGCGGACGCTGCTGCGGCTCTCCGCCGCGCCGTTCGGCACCTACCGCGCGCAGGACCGGGCGCAGACCTGGCTGGCGCCGCTGATGCTGACCGGCATGCTGGCGGTCTGGCTCGGCGGCATGCTCGTCGCCTACACCCTGATACTGCACGGCACCTCGGAGCTGGACTGGGCGGTCTCCGTGCGCGAGGCGGGCTCCAGCCTCTTCACCCTCGGCTTCGCCAGCGGCGAGCGGCTGCACCTCTCCCTGATCGACTTCCTGGCCGCCGCCAGCGGACCCCTGGTGATCGCCCTGCAGATCGCCTACCTGCCGACCCTCTACGCCGCCTACGGCCGGCGCGAACTGGAGGTGACCCTGCTGCAGTCCCGGGCCGGGGAACCCGCCTGGGGCCCCGAGCTCCTCGCCCGGCAGTCCCTGGTGGACACCGAGACCGCCCTCCCCCAGCTCTACCGGGACTGGGAGCGGCTCGCCGCCGACCTCGGCGAGAGCCACTCCAACTACCCCGTGCTGATCGCCTTCCGCTCCCCGCAGCCGCACCGCAGCTGGGTGGTCGGGCTGATCGCCGTCATGGACGCCGCCGCCGTCCACCTGGCCGTCTGCCCCCGCAGCGCCCCGCCCGAGGCACGGCTGGTGCTGCGCGCCGGGTTCACCGCGCTGCGCGACATCGCCCGCGCGCTGCGCGTCGGCTACGACCCCGACCCGGCCCCGGACACGCCGATCCGACTGGGCTACACCGAGTTCGACGCCGCCGTGGCCATGCTCGCCGCCGCCGGCTTCCCGCACGAGCGGCCCGCCGCCGAGGCCTGGCCGCACTTCCACGGGTGGCGGGTCAACTACGAGCACCTGGCCTACGAACTGGCCCGCCGCAGCGACGCCGTCCCCGCGCTGTGGACCGGCCCGCGCGACTTCCGGGCCCCGGTCATCGCGCCGGCCCGCCCCGCCGACCGGCGGCCCGCGGCCGGGCGGGGGGACTGAGCCCGGGGCGGTGGGGGCGGGGCGCTGAGCGCCGGGCGGGGGGCTACCCGGCCCGGCGCTGGGTGAAGCGCAGCATGTTGCCCGCCGGGTCGCGGAAGGCGCAGTCACGCACGCCGTAGGGCTGGTCGATCGGCTCCTGGAGCACCTGGCCGCCGGCGGCGCGGATCCGTTCGAAGGTCGCGTCGCAGTCCTCGGTGGCGAAGATGACCGCCCGCAGCAGACCCTTCGCCAGCAGCTCGGCCATCGCCTTCCGGTCGGCCGGCGAGGCGTTCGGGTCCGCCAGCGGCGGCTCCAGCACGATGTCGACGTCCGGCTGCGACGGCGCGCCGACCGTCACCCAGCGCATGTTCTCGAAGCCGACGTCGTTGCGGACCTCCAGGCCGAGGACGTCGCGGTAGAACGCGAGCGCCTTGTCGTGGTCGTCGACGGCGATGAAGCACTGCGAGAGCTTGATGTCCATGGGATTCACGCTACGGGCGGGGCGGGAGTTCCGCTCCTCACGTCCGGCGGTGGCGCGTGGCCGCGGTCCGTCGCGTCGCGTCACGGGCCCGGGCACGGCCGGACGAGCTCCGCCGGGGCCGCCCCGCCGTCCTCGCACGGCCCGCCGCGACCGGCGGGCCGTGCCGGGGCGGGTCAGAGCTCGACGGTGGCGCCGGTGGCCAGCGAGCGTTCGGCGGCGGCCAGGATCTCGACGGTGCGCAGGCCGAAGGCGGCCGAGCAGGGGTGCGGCTCGCCGGTGCGGGCGGCGGTCGTGAGGGCGTCCAGGGCGCGGTGGTAGGCCGCGAGCGGTCCCTCCCCGCGCTCCGGCAGGTGGACGGTGCCGGACTCGCCGCGCAGTTCCATCCCGGTGCCGCCGCCGGCCACCGGTGCGGTCAGGCTCAGCGCGAGGGTGCTGGAGGCGCCGCCGACGTGGCGCAGCACCAGGTGGACGGTGTCCAGCGGGCCGGCCACGGCGGTGACGGAGGTGGCGTCGCCGAGGACCGGCAGCAGCACGGAGAGCGCGTGCGGGCCGACGTCCCAGAGCGCGCCCTTCTCCTTGCGCCAGGGCGAGGCCGCGTACGGGCTGGTGGAGTCGGGGGCGAACACCGAGCCGAGCCAGTCCGAGCGGCCGGTGAACCAGCCGCCGACGGCCGCCTGCTCCTCGATCCACGGCAGCTGTTCGCCGCCGAAGCGGACGGTGAAGAACACCACCGAGGCGACCCGGTGCGCCTCGGCGGCCTCGACCACCCGGCGGGCGTCGGCGACGGTGAGCGCCACCGGCTTGTCGAGCAGCAGGTGGCAGCCGGCCTCGGCGGCGCGCACCGCGAGGCCCGCCTGCACGGTCGGGGGCAGCGCGATGGCGACGGCGTCGACCTCGGCGAGCAGCCCGTCGAGGTCGGCGTGGCCGGGCACGCCGTACGTCGCGCCGAGCGCGGCGGCCGCCTCGGGGCGGCGGCCCCAGACGCCCGCGAACTCGACGCCGGGGTGTTCCGCCAGGACGGGCGCGTGCACCCGCTCCGCCCAGGGTCCGGTGCCCAGGAGTCCGATCCGCATGCTGTTCCCACTTCTCCGTCGTGTTCGGTGCTGTTCACGCGAACGCCACTGCCGGGAGGGTGTCCGGGCAGTGGCGCGCGTCCCGGTCCGGGTGGGCCGGGGCGGACCCGGGAGGGTCCTGGCCGGTCAGTCCGCGGCGGGCGCGGTGACCGTCGGGGTGGCGGGCCCGTCCTGGGCCGCCGTGTCCTTCGCCGCGGTGCCCTGCGCCACGGTCGTCTGCGCCACGGTCTCCTGCGCCGCGGTCGCCTGCGCCGCCGCGTCCTCGGCCTCGTGGGCCTCGGCCGTCTTCGCCGCCCGGCGCTTCATCAGCCAGGCCGAGAGGGCACCGCCGGCCGCGGCGACCAGCAGGCCGATCCAGGAGAACTTGGACAGCCACTGCTCGGCGACCTTGCCGACCTGGTAGACCAGCAGGGTGGTGCCGCCGGCCCAGACGATGCCGCCGAGGACGTTGGCGATCAGGAACTTCCAGTACGGCATCCGCAGCGCGCCGGCGAGCGGCCCGGCGAAGATGCGCAGCAGAGCGATGAAGCGGCCGAAGAAGACCGCCCACATGCCCCACTTCTGGAAGGAGCGCTCGGCGGTGGCCAGGTGGTTCGGGCCGAAGTGCTTGGGGAACTTCCGCCCGAGCTTCTCGAACAGCGGCTTGCCGCCCTTGCGGCCGATCGAGTAGCCGACCGAGTCACCGATGATCGCGCCGAGGATCGCGCAGACCGCCACCCAGACCGGGCTGACCACGCCGCGGGCGGACAGCAGGGCGGCGGAGACCAGGGCGATCTCGCCGGGAAGCGGGATCCCCAGCGACTCCAGTCCGATGATCAGAGCCACCAGGGCGTACACCGCGCCCGGTGGTACGCCTTCGATCCAGGCGTCGATGTGCAGCAAGGCCAGTACCTCCGTGGCAGGACGGGGCCCACGGCGGCCCCGGACGGGGCCCGATCCGGTCCCCGCGGCCCGCACGCCGGTCCCGACGTCGTCCGAATGGCGGCACCAGGCCGCTCCCCGAGGATGCAGCCTAACGTGCCGGGCGGCCCGTCCCCCTGGCGCCGATCACCGCTGGTTACGACGTCCGCCACCGCGTCCCGGTTCCGGGACCGGCCGCTTTCGACGCCACTCCGCCGCAGGGCGGGGACCTGGATGTTTGCGGGGAAGGATCGGGGTGAGAAGGAAGCCGGGTGGGCGAGAGCGCGGGTCCGGACGGCGGCCACCCCCCTCCGCCGTCCGGGCCCGCCGCCGCCCCCGCCGGGTGCCCGGCCGCTGCGGCCCACCGGCCGTGGCCCACGGGGTGCGCCGTCGCCCGGTCGCGGAGGTCCCTCCGGACGGATCCTCCGGTCGATCCTTGCGGCGGCCGTGCGCTCGGGCCACGGCCGGAACTATCCTTCGGGAGCATGTCGAACCCTGATGCACTGCTCGTCGACATCGCCGCGATGGTGGAGTCCGAGCACAGCAACCAGATGCCCCTGACCGTGGTCGTTCCGGGCGCGGTCATCACCGGACGCCTGGCACCGCAGCGGCTGTGGCACGAGCGGGTCGGCGAGGTCCTCTCGGCCTCCGACCACCTGAAGCCCTTCGCCGCACTGTTCTCCGATCCCGCCACCTCGTCCCCCGCCCGGCCGACCCACCTGCACCTGCACGTCGCCCGCATCCTTCAGGGCAGCTACGGGCTGCCCCACAGCGGAGGCATGTACCGCATCGCCATCGCGGACATCAGCAGCTGGACGGTGGGCGACCTCAGCTACACGGACCAGTGACACCCTGCCGGGGCGGGGGGGCGCGTCCGGCCCACGGCCCCCCAGCAGGATCTAAAACAAATAAAGCACCAGCTCACA
>NZ_JBHYUU010000058.1:19896-40150 GCF_042749955.1 Kitasatospora sp. NPDC059462
CACCTCCTGGCGCCACACCCCCCGGTGTGGGGGGCCGCACCACCGCACCGGCCCCCACCCCCCCCCGGCGGGGGCGGGAGCGCGGCTCCCGCCCCGGCAACGACGGCACGCGCCGCAGGGCGCCGTGCCAACCGACCTGCGGGCCCGCACAGCGCCACGGCCGGATCCGCGGTCCTCGGCTCCGCACCCCTCCCCCTGGGCCGCGACAGCGACCACGGCCCCTCGCCGGTCACCGCGGCCCCTCCGCCCCGGCGGCGGCGAAGCCCGGGCCGCCCCGCGCGCCGCCCCGCGGCGCGCTCCGCGAACCGTCTCTCCTGCGGCCGGAGCGGGGCCGCGCTCCGCCGTCGGGTCCCGGACGAAAAAGTCGGTGCGCCCGTGCATACCCCACCGTGTTCGGGGCAACCGAGCGCCGCCGACCCGGTCGCCGCACGCCCCGCGGACCTGGACCCGGCTGACCGGTCCGCGTCGGGCCGGGCGCACGGCGCGACGGCCGAGGCTTCCGGGGCGGGGGAAGCCAGCGATCAAGGAGAACGCCCTCATGGCGGTGAAGGAATCGTCCGACCGGCTCGTGGAGCTGCTGACCCGGGACGACACGGTGCTGGACCAGTGGGTGCAGGCGGTCACCGAGACCCTGCGGGGCCGGATCAGCCGCGCCGAGGTGCAGCGCGAGCTGACGGAGCTCTCCCGGGGCCTGACCCAGGCCGTCGAGCAGGCCGGACTGGACTGGCAGGGCGAAGGGTTCTCCGAGGTGCGCGCCCTGCTGGTGGAGCTCTCGCGCAACCGCGCCCGGCACGGCTTCACCCCCGGCGAGACGGCCACCAGCGTGTTCGCCTGCAAGGACGTCCTGGCCCCCACCACGGGCACTTCCGCCGAGGACATCACGGCCTACCTGCAGCTGACGCGCCTGCTCGACGCGCTGGGGCTGTTCACCATCGAGGCCTACGCACGCACCCGCGAGGAGATCATCAGCGCGCAGGCGGAGCAGCTGCTGGAGCTCTCCACCCCGGTGGTCAAGCTCTGGGAGGGCGTGGTGGCCGTCCCGCTCGTCGGCACCCTCGACTCCGCCCGCACCCAGGTCGTGATGGAGAAGCTGCTGCAGAGCCTGGTCGACTCCGGATCGGAGTACGCCATCATCGACATCACCGGCGTCCCGGCCGTGGACACCGAGGTGGCGCAGCACCTGCTGAAGACCGTGGTCGCCGCCCGTCTGATGGGCGCGGAGTGCACGATCTCGGGCATCCGGCCGCAGATCGCCCAGACGCTCGTCGGTCTGGGCGTCCAGTTCGGCGACATCGTCACCAAGGCGACCCTGGCCGACGCGCTGCGGCACGTCCTCCAGCTCAGCGGCGTCCAGCGGTACGCGGCCGGTGGCGAGAAGTGACCGACCGCGTCCCCGTCCTGAAGCTCGGCAACGTCCTGCTCGTCTCGATCCAGATCGACCTGGAGGACCAGACCGTCCTCGACCTCCAGGACGACCTCGCCGAACGCATCGTCGCCACCGGCGCCGACGGTGTCGTGATCGACATCACCGCGCTGGAGATCGTCGACTCCTTCGTGGGGCGGATGCTGGCCAACACCGCGGCGATCTCCCGGATGCTCGACGCCGAGACCGTGGTGGTCGGCATGCGCCCCGCCGTGGCGATCACCCTGGTCGAACTGGGGCTCTCTCTGGGAGGCGTGCGCACCGCGCTCACCCTGGAGAAGGGCCTGGCGCTCCTCGAACGTGACCGCACCGCGCGTGCGGGCCGCCGCCCGTGAGCGCGCCCGGTGCGGGAGAGGAACACACGGTTCCCATCGTGACCAACGACGACGTCGTGCGGGCCCGGCAGACGGTCCGGACCTTCGCGCAGCAGTGCGGGCTCTCGCTCGTCGACCAGACGAAGCTCGTCACCGCCGCCAGCGAACTGGCGCGCAACACCCTCGTCTACGGCGGCGGTGGCCTGATGCGCTGCGCCCTGGTGCACCGTGACGGGCGGCGCGGGGTGCGGGCGGACTTCGAGGACAGCGGGCCGGGCATCCCCGATCTGGACCTGGCGCTGACGGACGGCTGGACGTCCGGCGGCGGCCTGGGCCTGGGGCTGAGCGGCGCCCGCCGGCTGGTGGACGACTTCGACCTCGCGAGCGAGGCCGACGCCGGTACGAGGGTGTCGGTGACCAAATGGGCCCGCTGAACACCTGCCTGTTCGAGTGCGAGGACTCGGCCTGGTTCCGCCACGCCGACTCCCTCCCGGCGGCGGCGCGCAGCACGGCCGGGGAACTGGCCCGCCGGATCGGGCTGCTGCCGGACCGCGCCGCCGAGGTCGGGCTGGCGGTCAGCGAGGCGGCGACCAACCTGCGCCGCCACGCGGTGGACGGCGCACTGCTGCTGCGCGTCGTGCGCACCGACACCGAGGCGGCGGTGGAGTTCCTCACCGTGGACAGCGGCCCCGGCATGCCGGACGTACCGGTCGCGATGTCCGACGGCTACTCCTCGGGCGGCACGCTCGGCATCGGTCTGGGCGCCATCGCCCGGCTCGCCGACGCCTTCGACATCCACTCGCTGCCGGACCGGGGAACCGTGCTGACGGCGCGGTTCTGGAACCGCACGCCCGGCGGACGGCGGGCCGCCGCGGCGGGCGAGCCCGTCGCCGCGGGCATCACCCGGCCGATGAGCGGTCAGGACGTCTGCGGGGACGCCTGGGCCGCCCGCGCCGTGGCACCGGTCACCGCCCCCGCGCCGCAGCCGCGGCCCGGGGAGCGGCCGGCTCCCGGTGCCCGGCTGGACTGGTCGACGCTGGCCGGCCGCGGTCCCCGGCCGGGAGCGACGACCGCTCCCGCGGCGTCCGCCCTCCCCCGGACCGCACCGACCGGCCCCTCCCCCGCTCCCGGCTCCGCCCCCGGCGCGGGCGACCCGTTCCTGCTGATGTTCTGCGACGGCCTCGGCCACGGCCCGCTGGCCTTCCGGGCGGCCGCGGACGCCGTCACGGCCTTCCGCGCCAGCTCCGCCCGGACCCCGGAGGCCGTCCTCGCCGACATCCACCGCGCCCTGCGCGGGGGCCGGGGCGGTGCGGTCGCCGTCGCCCTGGTCGAGCCCGCCGTACGGCGGCTGAGCTTCTGCGGTGTGGGCAACGTCAGCACGTTCGTCGTGGACGCCGCCACCGGCGCCCGGCGCGCGCTGCCGTCCACCCCGGGCATCGTCGGCCACCAGCTGCCCAGCCTGCACGGCATCCGGTACGACCTCCCGCCCGGCAGCGCGGTGGTGCTGCACTCCGACGGGCTGACGGCGCGCTGGCAGGCCCCGGCCGTCCCCGGGCTGCTGTCCCACCTGCCCGCCACGGCCGCCGCACTGCTGCTGCGCGAGGCCGGGGTCCGCCGGGACGACGCGGGCGTGGTCGTGGCGAAGGGGTCTTGGTGAACGCCCCGCCGCGGTACGCGCCCGTCCACCTGGCCGGAGTGGTGATCACCAGCGTCCAGGAGACCTTCGCCCTGCGCCGCAGCGCCAAGGAGGTCGCGGAACTCCTGGGTGCCGAGGGCCAGGACGCCATCAGGCTCGCCACCGCCCTGAGCGAACTCAGCCGCGACCTGCTCGGCTCGGGCACGCTGAGCGCCGACTTCGAACTGCGGCCCGATCCGCCGTCCGTCCTCCGGGTGACCCTGGCCTGGAGGGGCGGCCCCGGTCCCTCCGCCGAGGCGCTGGAAGCCTCCGCGCGGCTGCTGCCGACCACCCGCACACAGGGCTCCGGGAGCGGCCGGGTGCGCGTCGAGCAGCGGCTCGCGGTGACCGCCGACGAGGCCCTCTCCCGGCACGGTCGGGCCCAGCGCCTCCTCCGGGCCCACGGCGGGTCGACCGCCTCGGAGGACGCGCAGGCGCAGACCCGCGATCTGATCGCGGCACTGGAGCAGACCCGGGCCCAGCGCGAGGAGCTCCAGCGGCTCAACGGCGAACTGGAGGAGACCAACCGCGGTGTCCTCGCGCTCTACTCGGAACTGTCCGAGGAGCTGGAGGAGACCAACCGCGGTGTCGTCGCCCTGTACGCCGAACTCGACGAGAAGTCCCGCCAGCTGCGCGAGGCCAGCGAGGCGAAGACGCGGTTCTGGGCCAACGTCAGCCACGAGCTGCGCACACCCGTCAACGCGGTCGTCGGGCTGGCCGGGCTGCTCCTCGGCGCCCCGGACACCCCGGACGGTGCACGCCGGCACCAGCTCTCCCTGATCGCCGACTCCGGCCGCACCCTGCTCGCCCTGGTGGACGAGCTCCTGGACGTCGCCAAGGCGGAGTCGGGGAACCTCGAACCCGCCTGGGCCCCGCTGGACCTGCGGGCGGTGCTCGCGCACCTGGAGGGCACCCTGCGCGGGCTGGCCCGGCCCGGCGTGACGCTGGTCATCGCACCGCCCGCGGTCGTCACCCCGGTGCTCGGCGACGAGACGATGCTCGTCCGCATCCTGCGCAACCTGCTCTCCAACGCCCTCAAGTTCACCGAGACGGGATCCGTCCGGCTGGAGACCGCCGTCGAGGGCGCCCCCGGCAGCACCGGCCCCGGTCACCTGGTCCTGACCGTCGCCGACACCGGTGTCGGCATCCCGGCCGACCAGCAGGGACGCGTCTTCGAGGAGTTCTACCAGGTCAAGGGGCAGCACCAGCGGGGAAGGCCGGGAACCGGGCTGGGGCTGCCCTACGCCAGGCGCCTCACCGAACTGCTGGGCGGCACCCTGCGTCTGGAGAGCGAACCCGGCCGCGGCACGACCATCACCGTCCGCCTTCCGCTCCGCCCGTCCGCCGACGACCGGCGGACCGCCACCCGCCTGCCCGTCCTCGTCACCGTCGACGACGACCCGGCGTTCCGGGCCGTCGTCAAGCCGCTGCTGCACGAGATCGCCGACACCGTCGTCGAGGTCGCCGACGGCCGCAGCGCGCTCGCCGTCGTCCGGCAGCAACGGCCGGACGGCATCGTCCTCGATCTGCACATGGACGACGTCGACGGCTACGACGTCCTCGCCGGGCTGCACGCCGACCCCGAGCTGCGGCGGATACCCGTCGTCATCGTCACCTCCGCCACGCTCCACGCCGCCGACCGCGCCCGGCTCGCCCACGCGCGGGCCGTCCTCCACAAGCCCACCCTGACCAGCGGCCGTCTCGCCGCCGCCCTGACCGCCGGACGACCGGCACCGCCACCGCCACGCCCCACCCTGCCCGAGGACGTTCCGTGACGCACAGCACCCCGGACGCCGAGCCCGCCTCCGTCCTGGTCCTCGACGACAACGACACCACCCGCTACATCGTCGGCAGTTGGCTGCGCCGCGCCGGGCACACCGTCACCGAGGCGCGGGACGGCACCGAGGCCCTGGCCCTCCTGGACCGGGCCCCCGTCGCCTCCCTGCCCGAACTCGCCATCATCGACGTCCAGTTGCCGGACATGACCGGCTTCGAGGTGTGCGAGCGGATCAAGAGCCGGCCGCGCACCGAGGCGACGCCCGTCATCCACATCTCGGCGACCGCGATCCAGGCCAGCGACCGGACCCAGGGCCTGCACCGGGGCGCGGACGCCTACCTGACCGAGCCCATCGACCCCGCGGAACTCCAGGCCACCGTCACCGCCGTGCTGCGGTACACCCGCGCCCGCCGGCGGGCCGAGCGACTGGCCGCACGGGTCGCCGCGCTCCACCGCAGCACCCTCGCCCTCTACGGCGCCGTGGACGCCGACGCCCTCGTCGGCACCGCCGCGCTCGGCGCCATCGACCTCGCCGCGCTGCACGCCACCGTCGTCGTCCAGGGCCCCGGACGCAACACGCTCCACCTCGCCCACCGTCCGGCGGTCCCCGAGGGAGCGGCCCCGCCGGCGGACGGCGACCGGCCGGTCCGCCTCCTGGACGCCCCGCCCGCACTGCTCGACACCATCGCCCACCACACCCTCGGCGACGCCACCGGCACCGACACCGCGGTGCTCTCCGCCGACGAGTGGCGCCGGGCGCTCGCCGACCACGACGTCCCGGAGGAGCACCTCTCCCCCGGACCCGTGGCCCTCGTCGTCGCCCGCACCAAGCCGGGCCGACCGCTGGTGGCGCTGGCCGTGGACGCCGGCGCCGTCGACGGACTGGACGAACGCCGGCTGCTCTCCCAGCTCACCCAGGCCACCGCCCTCGCCCTCGAAGCCATGCGCAGCCAGGCCGAGGAGCACGCCCTCGCCCTCACCCTGCAGCGCAGCTTCCTCCCCGGCCGGCTGCCCGTCGTCCCCGGCGTCGAGCTGGCGGTCCGGTACGAACCGGCCTCCGCCCACAGCGAGATCGGCGGCGACTTCTACGAGGCCGTCGCGACCCCCGCCGGGCTGCTGCTCGCCATCGGCGACGTCGCCGGCCACTCCCTGGAGGCCGCGATGGCCATGGGCGAGATCCGTCACGCGCTGCGCGCCTACGCGACCGAGGGGCACGACCCGCGGACCCTGCTGGAACGCCTGGACTCCCTGATCGTCCAGCTCCGGCCGGGCACCACCGTCACCGTCTGCCTGGTGCTGATCGAACCCGACCGGCGGCGCATCCACGTCGCCAACGCGGGCCACCTGCCCCCGCTGCTGAAGCTGCCCGACGGAACGACCCGCTACCTCACCGAGCACGGCATCCTGCTCGGCCTCGACATGCGCCAGCCGCCGGCCACCACGCACGCCACGCCCCCCGGCAGCACCCTCCTGCTGGTGACCGACGGCCTCGTCGAGGTCCCCGGCGAACACCTCGAAGCCGGCCTGACGGCCCTGCGGAAGACCTTCGTCGACGCCCCCGGCGATCCGGACGCCACCGGCGATCTGCTGCTCTCCTCCTTCGCCCGGGCGCACGCCGACGACGTCGCCCTGCTGATCGCCCACCTCCACTGACCGGTTCGCCCCTTCCCCACCGCGCGGAGCACGAGTGCCCGACTACACCCTGACCATCGAGGTCCGCACCCACCCCGGCGGGGCGACCGTCATCGCACTCGCCGGCGAACTCGACTACCACACCGCGCCACGGCTGCACCGCACCCTGGAGCGGACGTCCGAGGCCCGGCCCCTGATCCTCGACCTCGCCCGCCTGCGGTTCTGCGACTCCATGGGCATGGCCGAACTGCTCTTCCTGCTCCGGCGGGCCCAGGAGTCCGGCACCTTCCTCGCCCTGGTCGGCACCACGGCGGACGTCGGCCAGCTGCTGGCCATGATCGGCGTCGAGGCCCTCCTGACCAGGTACGACACGGTCGAGGAGGCCGCCGCGGCGCTGCGCCCGGATCCGGGCTCCGGCTGACGGGCGGCCCGGTGCGCGGCAGCGGCTTGCATCATCGGCACGAATACGGAACGGTTGCGAACGGCAAGTTTCTCCGGTCCCCCAGAACGGGAAGGCGGTGGGGTGCGCACCGGCGCGTGCCTTCATCTGTGTCTGTTGTCCGCGGTTCCTCCGCCCATCCGTCCGACGCCGATCGCAGGGTCGGCGCGACCTGGGGCGAAGCCCCCCATCCCGTGCTCGTCGTCGACCGGCACGGGACGCTCGTGAGCGTCAACAGGGCCGGCAGGGGCCTCCTGCCGGGCGCGGAGGGCGGCCGCCGGCTGGCGGAGGACGCGCCCGCCTGGCTGGCCGAGGCCCACCGGCGCGTCGTCGACGGCTCGCACGAAGCGGGCGCCGGTCCGCTGTCCGGGACGATCGGGGACCGGGTCTACGAAGCCCACCCGACGGCCTCGGCCGACGGCGACGTGGTGTGGTGGCTGGTCGACGACACCGACCGCCGGCTGGCCCAGGAAGCCCTGCGCGACGCGCGGGAACGGTCCGGGATCCTGGCCGAGGTCTCCTCGATCCTGCTGTCGACGCTGAACGTGCCGCGGTGCATGGAACTCACCGCGGGCATGGCCGCCGAGCACCTGGCGGAGGCGGCCGTGCTCGTCGCCCCGGCCCAGGGCCGGCGGTACCCGCTGACCCACGCCCTGCGGGGCGGCCCGACCGTGCGCACCGGCCGGCCGATCGATCCGGGCGGCGTTCCGGGGCTGGGCGAGGCCCTCCGGGGCTACCCCCCGGTGCCCGCGCGCTGGATCGATCCCGCCGCCCTGCCGGACTGGGTGGTGCCCGACGGCTTCGCCGGAGCGGTCGGCTCGGTGATCGTCACCCCGCTCCCCGGGCACGGGGTGCCCGCCGGCGCGCTGATCCTGCTGCGCTCCAGCACCGAGCAGGCCTTCACCGAGGGCGAGGAGGTCTTCGCCCGGCTGTTCGCCGCCCGCGCCGGGGCGGCGCTCTCGGCCGCCCGCCTCTACACCGAGCAGGCCGCGGTCACCGCCACCCTGGTGCAGGAGCTCCTGCCGCCCTCGCTGCACCGGGTGCACGGCGTGGACTACGCCGGCAGCTACCGCACCTCGAAGGCCCACGAGCGCATCGGCGGCGACTTCTACGACGTCCACGCCGGTGCCGACCCCGGCCGCGAGACCCTGGTCGTGCTCGGCGACGTCGCCGGCAAGGGCCTGGAGGCCGCGGTGCTCACCGGCAAGATCCGCAACACCCTGCACGCCCTCCTCCCCCTGGCCGACGACCACCACCGGGTCCTGGAACTGCTCAACGGCGCCCTCCTGACCTCCGGCCACACCCGCTTCGCCACCCTCGTGCTGGCCTCGGTGGGATGCCACGACGGCCAGGTGCGGCTGAGGCTCACCTCCGCCGGGCATCCGCCACCGCTGATCGTCCGGGCCGACGGCCGGGTGGAGGACGTCCCCACGCGCGGCACGCTGGTCGGCGTGCTCCCGGCCGTGCGCACGCAGACCGTGCACACCGTCCTGGACCCCGGGGACACCTGCCTGCTGTACACCGACGGCTTCACCGAGGCCCGCGGCGGGCTGCTCGGGGACGAGCTGTTCGGCGAGCGCCGGCTCAGGAAGGCGCTCGCCGAATGCGCGGGCATCCCGGCCGAGGCCGTGCTGGAGCGGGTGCAGATGCTCGCCGCGCAGTGGCTGGGGGGCGGGCGCCACGACGACATGGCCGCCGTGGCCATCAGCGCCCCGCGAACGGGGGCAGCCGGCGGGAGCGGAACGTCCGCCGGGTCCGGCGGCGGAACGGGACACCACCGGTGAGGGCGGCGGACGTGCAGACCGCCCTGTGGTCGGCGGTGGTCGGCGGCGACGAGTACGCCGCCGTCGAACTGCTTCGTGCCGCGCTGGAGGGCGGCCTGGACGAGGAGTCCCTGCTGCTGGACGTGATCGCACCGGTGCAGCACCGGGTCGGCGCGGAGTGGGCGGCCGACCGCCTCACCGTCGCCCAGGAGCACGCCGCCACCGCCATCAACGAACGGGCCATGACCGCGCTGGCCCACCGTCGGCCCGCGGAGCGGGTACCGGCCCCCCGCGGGCGCGTCACGGTGAGCTGCGTCGACGGCGAGTGGCACGCCTTCCCCGCGCGGCTGCTCGCCGAGACGCTGCGGCTGCGGGGCTGGCAGGTGGACTTCCTGGGGGCGCAGACCCCCACCGCGCAGCTGATCGCCCATCTGCACCACACCGACCCGGACGCCGTCCTGCTGTCCGGTTCGCTTCCCGTCCACCTGCCCGCCGCCCACACGGCCATCACGGCCTGCCAGGCCGTGGGCGTCCCCGTCATGGTCGGCGGGCGCGCCTTCGGGGCCGACGGCCGCCACGCCCGCGCCCTGGGCGCCGACCGGTGGGCGCCGGACGCCCGCGGCGCGGCCGCCGTGCTGGAGGCCGGACTCACCCGGCCCTCGCCCGCGGCGGTCCGCCACGTCATCGACGACCTGCCGCACCTGTCCGACCAGGAGTTCACCCTGGTCAGCCAGACGCGGTCCCGCCTGGTCAAACAGACCCTGGCCGACCTGGCGGGCCGTGTCCCGGCCGTCGGCGCCTACGACGACGACCAGCGGGAACGCACGGCCGAGGACATCGCCCACATCGTGGACTTCCTGACCGCCGCCCTCTACGTCGACGACGCGGAGGTCTTCGCCGACTTCCTCCTCTGGACCGCCGACATCCTCGCCGTCCGCAAGGTGCCGGCGCAGTCCCTCGCCGCCGCCGTGGGCCTGCTCGCGGGACAGCTGCGCGACTTCCCCCGTGCACTCGGCCTGCTCCGGCGCGGCGGCGCGGCGCTGCGCACCCGCTCCGTCCCGGGGCCCCGCTCATGACCGGGCCGTCGCCGGCCGACTTCGCCGTCACCGTCCACGCCACGCCCCCGACGCTGAGCGTGGGGGTGGCGGGCGAGCTGGACTACGACACGTGCGACGAGTTCCTCGACACCGTCACGCGACACCTCGCCCACCACGGGCCGGCGCTGCAGGAGGTCCGCCTGGACTTCCGGGGGATGACCTGGATCGACTCCTCGGGACTCTCCGCACTGATCATGGTCCACCGCCGCACCACCGGGTGCGGCGCGGTCCTGCACCTGGACAACCGGCCCACGATCCTGGAGCGCATCCTCACCCTCACCGATGTCCGGGACCACCTCACCGCCGGGGAGGCCTGACCGCCGGGAGGGACCGGCCGGCGGTCCGCGACGGTCACCGGGCGCCGTCCCCCGGGGAAAGGCATGTTCCGCCGCTGCCCGGGCAGTCGTCCGGGAGCTTCCGGCCGGACGCCGGACGGACCACGTCGAGGGAGGCAGGGTGACGGCCGCAACGCGGGCGCGGACGGGCGGCCGAGGGGCCGCAGCGGCGAGGAGGGGGCCGGAGCGGGTGGAGCGGCCGGCGGCCGAACCCGCCGGGGTGCCGTCATGACCTCGTCCTTCGTCCCGTACTACCTGGCGGCCGGCGCCGCCCTCCTGGTCTTCCGGCGGCGTTTCCGGGCGGACCGGCGCCGCCTCGGGAACGGCGTCCTCCTGGGCTCGTGCACGCTCCTGCTGTTGCTCGGCGCCCTGGTCGAGCTCGGCCGGTTCCCGCACCCCCTGGGCCGGGCGGTGACCAGCGGCGTCGTGGTCGCCGTTCCGCTGAGCGCGGCGGCCGTCGCGGGGTTCCTGCTGCTCAACGGGGTCCGGACGGTCCGCAGAGAAGGCGCCCGCCCGGCCAACCTGCTCGCGCTGCTGGCCGGATCCGCCGTGCTGGGGGCGCTCGGCCTGCTGGCGGCCACCGCCGTCACCGAGAACGGCCCGTTCCGCGCGCTGGCCACCGCCGTCCTGCTGGTGGCCGGCTACCTCTCCTTCCTCCTCGCCTGCTTCGTCGGCTACGCCGTGCTCTACCACCGGGTGGTGGCACGCCGCACGGTCGACTTCGTGGTCGTGCTCGGCGCGGGGCTGACCGACGGGTCCACCGTCCCGCCGCTGCTCGCGGCGCGGCTGGAGCGGGCGCTGGCGCTGTTCCGCCGTCAGGCGGCGCGCGGCCGGGCGCCGGTCCTGCTGGTCTCCGGCGGCAAGGGCTCGGACGAACGGGTCCCGGAGGCCGAGGCGATGGCGGACTACCTGATGGCGCGCGGGGTGCCGGACGGGCTCGTCGTGCAGGAACGCTCCTCGACGAACACCCGGGAGAACCTGGAGTTCAGCAGGGCGCTGATGGAGCGGCTCCGGCCGGGCTACCGCTGCGTCATCGTCACCAACGACTTCCATGCCCTGCGGGCCGCCATCACCGCGCGCCGGGCCGGCGTCCGGGGCGAGGCCGTCGGCGCGCCCACCGCGGCGTACTACCGGCCCGGTGCGGCGCTGCGGGAGTTCGCCGCCGTCCTCACCACCTACCCGGCCACGAACCTGGCGGTGTGCGCGGTGCTCGTCGCCGCGGGTCTGCGAGCGCGCTGGCACGGGTGAGCCCGGGCGCCCTCCCGGCGGGTCACGGCCTGCCGCGGTCCGGCGCCGGCGTGGTGGCGGAGCGGTGGCGGTAGAGCAGCAGGGCCACGTCGTCCCCGTAGCCGCGGGCCGGAGCCAGCGACGCCGTGAGGTGCTCGGCGAGGTCGTCGAGCGGGAGGTCCGCGCCGGCCCGGAGCGCGCGGCCGGCCCGCTCGATCCCTTCGGTCAGCGGGGCGCTGCGCCGCTCGACCAGCCCGTCGGTGTACAGCATGAGAACGGCGCCGTGGGGCAGCGCCGCACCGGCCTCGGGACGCGGCAGTCCCGGCCGGACGCCCAGGGGCAGCGAGCGCCCGCCCTCCAGCACGACGGTGGAGCCGTCGGGCAGCGCCAGGAGGCCGGGCGGGTGGCCGGCCGAGGAGTAGCACAACGCGCCGCTCGCGGGGTCGAGGACGGCGCAGAACACCGTGGTGCACAGGGCGCCGGGGATCGTGGCGGCGAAGGTGTCCAGCGCGCTCAGGGCACGGGCGGGAGCGTGGTTCTGCAGGAGCAGGGCCCGGCAGGCGCTGCGCAGCTGGCCCATGACGCTGGCCGCCTCCAGCCCCCGGCCCACGCAGTCCCCGACCACGATGCCGACGCGCCCGTCCGGCAGCGCCATCGTGTCGTACCAGTCGCCGCCGACCTCCAGGGGGCGGATCGCGGGTTCGTAGCGGGCCGCGAAGCCCGGCGGCAGGCCGGCCGGGCCGAGGATGGCGCGCTGCAGCGCGATGGCGGTCTCGCGTTGCTGGTCGGCCTGGTGGGCCCGGGTGAGGCCCTGGGCGAGGCGGCCGGCCAGCAGGGAGAGCAGCAGTCCGTCCTCCGCGGTGAACGGACGCCGGTCGCCGAGGTCGACGGACAGGACCAGCGGACCCGCCGGGTGCTCCAGGAGGATGCCGACCCCGCCGGGGTGGAGGACGGGGGTGAGCAAGGGTGCGTCGAGGAGCGAGGTGAGCCGGGCCCGGCGGTCCTCCGGCAGGTCCGGCCAGCCGGACGGCCCACGGCCGGGCCCGTCGCCCGCCCCGCGGACCTCGGGTGGCGGCGCGCCGTGGCCGCCGTGGGTGAAGCGGACGGCCAGCACCTGGCGGGCCCGCCACAGCTCGCGCAGCCCGTCCACCGCGTCGGCCAGGACCTCGTCGGCGTTGCGGCCCCGGGCGAGCCGTTCGCCCAGGGCGGCGAGGGCGCTCTCACGCCGGATCGCGTGATGCTCGGCCGTGACGTCGCGCAGGGTGCCGACGACGACGGTGCGTGCGGTGTCGGGGTCCCGGACGCGGTTGAAGGCGGCCTGGACCCACAGGGCTTGCCCGTCGGCGCGGCGGACGGGCAGGTCGGTGCGGCCGCTGCCGTCGCGGGTCAGGCCGGCGAACGCGGCGGCCGCCCGGTGGTGGGCTTCGGGGTCCTCGGCGGCGGAGGGCCACCACGGGTGGGCCGGCCCGTAGGGCAGGCCTTCCGGGCCGTACCCCAGGAGGGTGGTGAACGCCTCGTTGATCTCGACGACCGTGCCGTTCTCCTCGCAGACGAAGAAGGCGTCCTGGAGCGAGTCGGTCAGGGCGGTGCGCCAGCGCGCGTGGCGGCTGCGCATCCTGGCCAGTGCGACGGCCGACCGCACCCGGGCGAGGAGTTCGGCGGCGGCGAACGGTTTGGCGAGGTAGTCGTCCGCACCGGAGCCGAGCCCTTCGAGGGACGCCTCCACTCCCGCCCGCGCGGACAGCAGCAGGACCGGCACCGCTGCGGTACGCCGGTCGGCGCGCAGCCGCGTCACCATGCTCAGGCCGTCCAGGCCCGGCATCATCACGTCGCTGATCACCAGTTCGGGGACGTCCCGGGTGGCCTCGGCCAGGGCCTGCAGGCCGTCGGCGACCGCGGTGACCCGGTGGCCGGCGCCGCGCAGGATCCTGGTCAGGTACCGGCGCATGTCGGCGTTGTCGTCGGCGACCAGCACGTGGGTGGGTACCGGCTCGCCCTCGGGGGCGCCGGCCGTCCGGGGCTGCTCGCCCTCGGCGCCGCCGCCCTCGCCGGGCAGCCAGCTCAGTGCCTCGCTCAGGAAGGGCTCGGCCCCGGCGGGCCGGCGGTCCCCCGCCCCGCGGGCCGGCAGCGGCACCGCTGCGAACGGGAGGTCGACGGTGAAGCAGGTGCCCCGCTCCGGTTCGGAGGTGACGGCGATGGTGCCGCCGTGCAGTTCCACCAGTTCCTTGACCAGGGCCAGACCGATGCCACTGCCCTCGTGCGACCGGGCCCGGCTCCCCTCGACGCGGTGGAAGCGTTCGAAGAGCCGGGGAACCTCGGCGGCCGGGATCCCGACTCCGGTGTCCTCGACCGTCAGCCGCGCGAGGCCGCCCGCCCGGCCCGTCCGGACCCGGATCGTGCCGTCGAAGGTGTGCTTGAGGGCGTTGCCGAGCAGGTTGAACAGCACCTTCTCCCACAGCCCGAGGTCGATCAGGACCGGCTGGTCCAGCGGCGCGCAGTCGACGTCGAGGACCAGGCCGGACCGTTCGACGGCGGACCGGAACACCGCCGCGAGGTCCGCGGTGACGGCCGCCAGGTCGACCGGTTCGAGGCGGGCCGGCATCCGCCCGGCCTCGATGCGGGAGAAGTCCAGCAGGGAGTTGACGAGCTTGCCGAGCCGCAGGCTGTTGCGGTGCACCGTCTCCAGGTCCGCCCGCACGTCCTCGTCGGCGTCCGCCAGCCGCCGTCCCAGTTCCTCGACCGGTCCCCTGACGAGGGTCAGCGGTGTGCGGAACTCATGGCTGATGTTGTAGAAGAACGCGCTCTTCACGCGGTCGAGTTCGGCCAGCTCCTGGGCGCGGCGCTGCTGGAGCTCATGGCTGCGGGCACTGGCGATCCCGGCGGCGAGGTGGCCGGCGATCAGGTCGACGAAGCCGCGGTAGTCGTCGTCCAGGAGGCGGAAGCGGTTCAGCCCCGTCACCAGGAACCCGCTCGGCTCGCCGCCCGCCACGCTCAGCGGCACCGCCAGGGCCTCCAGGGGCGGTTCCGCCCAGGCCCCGCCGGGCAGTTCGGCGAACGGAGGCCCGGTCAGCGGCACCAGCGACGTCCGGCCCCGGCGGGCCGCGGCCGCCGGCCACGGCAGCTGCGCGTCCGGCCCGATCACGGCCGGCGCGGCCGGGTGCCCCGGTGCGATGCCGGAGGCCGCGGCGAGCCCGGCGGTTCCGTCGTCGTGGAAGAGGTAGGTCAGCGTGAACGGCAGGCAGAAGGGGTTGCGGGCCAGCTGCTCGGAGCTGAACTCCAGGAACTGCCCTTCGGTGCGCACGGCCCCGGGGTCGGAGCCCAGGTCGCGCAGGGTCGCCATCCGCCGTTCCGAGAGGACGCGCTGGGTCTCCTCGCTGACCACGCACAGCACGCCGGCCACCCGGTCGTCCTCGTCCCGCAACGGGCTGTAGGAGAAGGTGTGGTAGCTCTCCTCGGCGTACCCGGCGCGCCGGAGCAGCAGCATCAGTGCCTCGTCCCAGGTCGAGCGGCCGTCGCGCAGGACGGTGTCGATGCGCGGGCGAATGTCGTCCCGGATCTCCGGCCAGATCTCGTCGAAGGCGCGGCCGAGTGCCCACGGGTACTTGTGCCCCAGGGTGTCGCGCCGGTAGGCGTCGTTGCAGAAGTAGGTGAGCTCGGGCCCCCAGGCCATCCACATGGGGAACCGGGAGGACAGCAGGACGCCCACCGCCGTGCGCAGGCTCTGGGGCCAGGTCCGGGGATCCCCCAACGGCGTGGCGGACCAGTCCACCCGTGCCAGGTCGGCGCCGACCAGCGGGTCGGCGGCGAACGGACTGGGCACCTCGTCGTGCCCGAGCGCGTCGGCCAACGCATCGCTCCCTACCGTGTCAGGACCGCCTGTGCCGTCCTCGAACCCTCCCGCGGCGGCGGGCCGGGAAGGCCCTCGACGAGGGCGGGTTCCGGGCGGCGCTCACCTCAGCCGCCCGGAGCCGGTACGGCTAGCATGATGGCATGACCGACGACACGAGCCCGGTGCGTCCCCCGGGACCGGGCAGGACGTCCGTGCTCAGGCTGAGCGGTGAACTGGACTACGACACCGGTCGGGAGCTCACCGCCTGCCTGGACGCCGCCGTCGCCGAGCGGCCGGCCGTGCTGGCGGTCGACCTCTCCGAGGTCACCTTCGCCGACTCCTTCGCCCTGCGGGTCCTCGTCCTGGCGCACCTGCGGCTCCAGGAGGCGGGGGGTGCGATGGTGCTCGTGGGGCAGCTCGCGCCGTCCGTGCGCAGGCTGCTGGAGATCACCGCCACCGACAGGCACTTCACCCTCGCCGACAGCGTCACCGCGGCCGAGCGCGCGGTGGGCGGCGGCCACGGCCCGGCGCACTCCGGGACACCCTGACGCCGGTGGGTCCGCACGGGGATCCTCCGCGCCCTGCGGGGTAGACGCGCTCCGGTCCCACGCTCGTGAACACCACCTGTCCATGCCGCGTACCACCTGATCAAAGGCCGTCACATGCCCCACGCCGATGAGCTGGCCCCGCACCCGGAGGAGAACCCCGGCAGCCGGGTCCCCGAGCGCGTCGAGCCCATCGTGCGCACCGCGAGGGAGGCGCGCGCCCATCTCGCCGGACTTCTGGACGCCGTGGCCCGGGACACCGAACGCGTCCTCGCGGACGCGCAGCTCGCGGTGACCGAACTCGTCGTCAACGCCCGGACCCACGGCGGCGGCATGACCGGCTTCGCGGCCCGTCTGGACCTGGCGCTCGGCTGTCTGGTCGTCGACGTCGAGGACGGCCACGACGCCCACCCGTCGGGCGAGGCCCTCGACCGCCGCGATCCGGCGGCGCCCGGGGGCCGTGGCTGGGCCCTCGTCCAGCACCTCTCCGGTACCTGCCACGTCAAGCCGCTGCCGGGCGGCGGCAAGCGGATCCGGGTCACCTTCCCGCTGTGAGCCGCACCGCCCGGCCGGGGAGGGCCGGCGGACCGCCGCGCTGTCCGCATGGTGGGACGCAGTGGTGTCCGCCGCGCGCCTGTGGTTCCCTGTGCCCATGATCATGCTCGTGACCCGGCGCCACGTGGACTACACGCGCGTCACGACCATGAGTTGTCCCACCGCCCGCTGACGCGGCGCCTGGTGATCCCTCCGCAGCCCCAGCCGCGAATCCGCGTGGCCGCTCCGTCCGGAGCGCCCGCACCTCCGTTCCCCGCACCCGCCGCTCACACCGGCGCCGGCCCGGCCCGCCGGGCTCCACACGTGTACGAGGAGAAGCATGAGCCAGCCGACCGAAGACGTCACCGCCGACCGCACGCCCGACGGCGGATCCGCCGGATCCCCCGCCCCCGCCTGGTCCTTCGAGACCCAGCAGGTGCACGCCGGCGCCGTGCCCGACCCCACGACCGGGGCCCGGGCGGTCCCGGTCTACCAGACCACCGCGTTCGTCTTCCGCGACACCCAGCACGCGGCCGACCTCTTCTCGCTCGCCGAGGCCGGAAACATCTACACCCGCATCCACAACCCCACCCAGGACGTCTTCGAGCAGCGGACGGCCGCCCTGGAAGGAGGGGTCGCCGCGGTGGCGGTCGCCTCCGGCCAGGCCGCCGAGACCCTCGCCGTCCTCAACGTCGCGAGCGCCGGTGACCACATCGTCTCCAGCGCCTCCCTCTACGGCGGCACGTACAACCTCTTCCGGCACACCCTGCCGAAGTTCGGGATCGAGGTGTCCTTCGTCGAGGACCCGGACGACCTCGACGCCTGGCGGGCCGCCATCCGGCCCGGGACGAAGGCCCTGTTCGCGGAGAGCCTCGGCAACCCGCGTGGCAACGTCCTCGACATCCGCGCCGTCGCCGACGTCGCCCACGAGGCTGGGATCCCGCTGATCGTCGACAACACCCTCCCCACCCCCTACCTGCTGCGCCCCATCGAGCACGGGGCCGACGTCGTCGTCCACTCGGCGACCAAGTTCCTCGGCGGCCACGGCACCACCCTCGGAGGTGTCGTCGTCGACGCCGGGACCTTCGACTTCGGCGCCCACGCCGAGCGCTTCCCCGACTTCAACGAGCCGGACCCCAGCTACCACGGCCTGCGCTACTGGCCCGCCCTCGGGCCCGGCGCGTACGCCGTCAAGCTGCGCGTCCAGCTGCTGCGCGACCTCGGGCCGGCCATCGCGCCGCACTCCGCCTTCCTGCTGCTGCAGGGCGTGGAGACGCTGAGCCTGCGCATGGAGCGTCACTCGGCCAACGCCCAGGCGCTCGCCGAGTGGCTGGAGCAGCGCGACGAGGTCTCCGCCGTCCACTACGCCGGGCTGCCCTCCAACCGCTGGTACGAGGCCGGGCGCCGTTACCTCCCGCGCGGAGCCGGCGCCGTGTTCTGCTTCGAGCTGCGCGGCGGCGTCGAGGCGGGCAAGCGGTTCGTGGACGCCGTCGAGCTCTTCAGCCACCTCGCCAACATCGGCGACGTGCGCAGCCTCATCATCCACCCCGCCTCCACCACGCACAGCCAGCTCGACGAGGCGCAGCTCGCCGCCACCGGCACCTCCCCCGGCCTGGTGCGGCTGTCGGTCGGCATCGAGAACGTGGAGGACCTCAAGGCGGACCTCGAAGCCGGTTTCCGCGCCGCGAAGGGGGCGTTCTGAACACCGCCGACGGGGCCACCCCGCAGGCCGCTCCCCCTCCCGCCACCGGTGCGTGGCGGGAGGGGGACCCGCCCGGGCGCCGCCGGTGGTACGACCGCACCGAGCCCCTGCCGCTCGAAGGGGGCGGTCGGCTCGCCGGCGTGCGGCTGGCGTACGAGACCTGGGGGCGGCTCGCGCCCGACCGTTCCAACGCGGTCCTCGTCCTGCACGCGCTCACCGGCGACAGCCATGTCGCCGGGCCGGCCGCGCCCGGTCACCCGACCCCCGGCTGGTGGGACGCGCTGGTCGGGCCGGGCCGCGCCCTCGACACCGACCGCTGGTTCGTGGTGGCCCCCAATGTCCTGGGCGGCTGCCAGGGCAGCACCGGACCGGCGTCGCTGCGCCCCGACGGCCGGCACTGGGGCGGGTCCTTCCCGCGTCTGACCCCGCGTGACCAGGTCCTGGCCGAGGCCGGGCTCGCCGACGCGCTGGGCATCGGACGCTGGGCCCTGGTGGTCGGCGGCTCGATGGGCGGGATGCGCGCGCTGGAGTGGGCCGTCTCCCGCCCGGAGCGGGTCGCCTCGCTGTTCCTGCTCGCCACGACGGCGGCGGCGAGCGCGGACCAGATCGCCTGGACGAGCGCCCAGCTCCACGCGATCCGCGCCGATCCGAACTGGCGCGGCGGCGACTATCACGACGCCGCCGCCGGGCAGGGCCCGCACGCCGGTCTCGGCACCGCCCGGCGCATCGCCCACATCACCTACCGCGGCGCCGAGGAGCTCGACGTCCGCTTCGGCAACCGCGCCCAGGACGGCGAGGACCCCCGGACGGGCGGCCGCCACCAGGTCGAGTCCTACCTGGACCACCACGCCGCCAAGCTGGTCCGGCGCTTCGACGCGGCCAGCTACGCGGTGCTGGCCGAGGCGATGAACGCCCACGACACGGGCCGGGGGCGCGGCGGCACGCGCGCCGCCCTGGCGCGGGTGACCGCCCGGACCCTGGTGGCGGGGGTCGACACCGACCGCCTCTACCCGCTCGCCCAGCAGGAGGAGCTCGCCGCCGGCATCCCCTCCGCCGACCGGGCCCGGGTGATCTCCTCGCCGTACGGCCACGACGGGTTCCTCATCGAGACGGCGCAGGTCACGGCGCTGCTGCGGGAGCTCGTGGACGACGTGCGGGAGCCGTCGGCCACCGCCCCCGCCGGGTGAGGACCCCGGCGGGGGCCTCGGGGGGCCCGGCGGTCCCGGCGGTCCCGGCGTACCGGGCGGCCGCACGGTGAACACCGCGCCGTCACCACCGAGGCGGACCGCACAGGGGGCACCGCAGGTCGGTGCCGCTCCGGCAGGGAGCGGCCGGGCAGGTGCGTCCCGGCCGGGCGCCGCAGGGACGGTTCAGCGCGGCGCACGGGCGTGACGCGGCTGCCGGACGCGGTCGGCCCGGACGGCGGCGGCCGTCGGCCGGTGGCGCGGACGAGCGGCCGAGGGCCCGGTCGCGACCAGGACCATCGCCAGCGCCGGCGGAACGAGCAGGAACACCATGAACACGATCACGCGTGCCTCCAGGGATGTCGGGACGGCATCGACCTCGGACACCGCCTGCCCGGTCCGGCTGATGTCATGTCATCGGCCCGGCAGGAGCCGGCAGCCGGGGTCGGAGGACGCGCCCTCCCCCTGCCGTCGGCCCGCAACGGAACACCTGACCCGTGCATATCCTCGCGCCCACCGGGCAGTTGCGGGGCCACACACTTGGGAGGTCACCGTGGTTCCCCTTCTGCTGGTCCTGCTCCTGGCCCTGATCCTCTTCGGCGCGGGCTTCGCTCTGAAGATCCTGTGGTGGGCCGCCGTCATCGTGCTCGTGGTCTGGCTGCTCGGCTTCGTCGCCCGCGGCACGCATCCCTCGGGCAGCCGACACCGCTGGTACCGCTGGTAGTCCCGGCCACAGGTATTATTAAGGGCGATACGCCCGGCGTACTCTTCAGAGTAT
>NZ_JBHYUU010000059.1:0-39813 GCF_042749955.1 Kitasatospora sp. NPDC059462
CAGGCTGTGACCGGCACGGCCACCCCGGGGCCCGGCCCCACCCGGGCCCCGGGGCCCGAGGTCAGGCGCCGCCGAGCACGACGAGCTGCCGGGTCGCCCGGGTCATCGCGACATAGCGGTCGACCGCGCCCGCGACGCCCGCACCGAAGGACGCCGGCTCGACGAGCACCACGAGGTCGAACTCCAGCCCCTTCGCCAGTTCCGGCGTGAGCGCCCGGATCCGGGGCGTCTCCCGGAACTCCGCGCGGCACGTCGCCCCGAACTCCGCCGTGAACGCCGCGTCGCCGATCACGCAGGCCGTGCCCTCGGCGTGCGCGTCCAGCCAGGCGCCGAGCACGCCGTCCAGCTCCGCGACCGTCCCGCGGGTGACCGGCACCCCGCTGCGCCGGACCGAGGTGGGCACGTTGGCGTCCGGCAGCGCGGCCCGGATCACCGGCTCGGCCTCGGCCATGACCTCCTCCGGCGTGCGGTAGTTGACCCTCAGCGAGGCGACCTCGGTGCGGTCCAGGCCGATCCGCGCCAGGCGCTCCTGCCAGGACTCGGCGAAGCCGTCCCGGGCCTGGGCGCGGTCCCCGACGATGGTGAAGCTCCGGGACGGGCAGCGCAGCAGCAGCATCTGCCACTCGGCGTCGGTCAGCTCCTGCGCCTCGTCCACGACGATGTGGGCGAACGGGCCGGCCAGCCGGTCCGGGGCGTCGGCGGGCAGCGCGCTCCCGTCGACCAGGGTGTCCTTCAGGTCCTGGCCGCGCAGCATGGTGACCGCCGCCTCGCCGTCGTCGTCGGCCGCGAGGATGTCCGTGATGACGTCGGCCATCCTGGCGCGCTCGGCGGCGACGGCGGCCTCCTGGCGGCGCTTGCGCCGGGCGGCCTCCGGGTCGCCGAGCCGCTGCCGCGCGGCGTCCAGGACCGGCAGGTCGGAGACCGTCCAGGCCTGCGCCTCGGCGCGCTGCAGCCGGCGCACCTCGTCGGGGGTGAGCCAGGGGGCGCACAGCCGCAGGTAGGCGGGCACCGTCCACAGGTCGCCGACCACGTCGGCGGCCTCCAGCAGCGGCCAGGCGCGGTTCAGGGTGGTGACCAGTTCCTCGTCGCGCCGCAGCGAGCGCAGGAAGGTCTCGACCGGGATGTCCTCGCCGCCGTCCACCTTGGCCAGCAGCAGTTCGGCCAGCTCCGCCCAGATCTCCTCGCGCGCCTCGTTGTGCGGGGTGCCGGGACCGGGTGCCTCGAAGGCCTCCGCCCAGTCGTCGGCGCTCAGCCAGAGGTCCTCCCAGTCCGTCGAGACGGTCATCCCCTCGCCCGGGGGCTCCTCGTAGATCCGCACCGCCTTCTCCACCGCCCGCACCATCTCCGCCGAGGACTTCAGCCGCGCCACCTCGGGATCGCGCTCGACCGCGGCGTCCGCGCCCTCGGCGACGAGGTCCCGTACGGTGCAGGTCCGCACGCCCTCCTCGCCGAGGCTCGGCAGCACGTCGGCGACGTAGTCCAGGTAGGGCTGGTGCGGTCCGACGAACAGCAGGCCGCCGCGGCGGTGACCGAGCCGGGGGTCCGCGTACAGCAGATAGGCGGAGCGGTGCAGGGCGACCACCGTCTTGCCGGTGCCGGGACCGCCGTCGACGACCAGCGCGCCGCGCGAGCCGGCCCGCACGATGGCGTCCTGGTCCGCCTGGATGGTGGCCAGCACGTCCCGCATCCGCGCCGAACGGCTGCCGCCGAGGGTGGCGACGAACGCGGACTGGTCGTCGAGGGCGGCGTGCCCCTCCAGGCCCTCGGCGGTGAACACCTCGTCCCAGTAGTCGGTGATCCGGCCGTCCGTCCAGCGGTAGCGGCGCCGGCTGGCCAGGCCCGTCGGGCCCGCGTGGGTGGCGGCGAAGAACGGCTCGGCGGCCGGCGAACGCCAGTCGATCAGCAGCCGGCGGCCCTCGCTGTCGGTCAGGCCGAGGCGGCCGATGTACACCGGGGCCCCGCCGTCCGCCGGGACGATCCGGCCCAGGCACAGGTCCAGGCCGAAGCGGCGCAGCGCGCGCAGCCGGCCGGTCAGGCGGTGGACCTCCGCGTCCCGGTCCATCGCGGCCCGGCCGGCGCCGCCGGGCGCCCGCAGGGCGGCGTCGAGCTGGTCGGAGACCTCGGTGACCGCCCGCTCCAGGCTCTCCGCGACGGCGGCGAAGTGCCGCTCGTCCTGGGCGACCAGCGCCGGGTCGGCCTTGGCGGAGAGACGGTCGGGGAGGTCGAACACGCTGGTGGCGAAGGTGGTCAGGGACGTCATGGCAGCGGCTCCGGTCCTGGATTCCGACACATGCTGATGCACTGCGCAAAGCTCCCGAGTGTGCTGGTTCCGGCTTCGGTCGACGATTGTGCGCCAGGACCGGGGCCTTGCGGCAAGACCCCCCGTGCGCTATACGTTGAGAGTGGCAAGGAGAGCGTGACGCCCTTCCGCCCCTGCCTCCCTCCCCTCCTCCGGTACCGGCCCCGCGCGCGGAAACCCCCCCGGTGAGCGGCGTGACGACCGGTCATACTGGCTGGTGCCCCTGGCCCGGGCGCCGACCGGCGCACCCCGGGACCGACCGCGCCCCCAGAACCCGTGCCCCAGACCAGTACCGCAGACCCGTGCCCCCGACCGGCGTGCCGGACCGGCGGGCCGGCCCTGCGCCCCAGACCGGAGGACCCGATGAGCCGCGACCTGCCGACCACCGTTCCGCCGGGCCCCGCACCGGCGCAGCCGTGGAACCGGCAGCGGTTGCGCAGCAACAACGAGTGGCTGCTGCTCGAACGGCTGCGCCTCGGCGGCCCGTCCTCGCGCGCCCAACTCGCCCGCGACACCGGCCTGTCCAAGCCCACCGTCTCCGCCGCCCTGGCCGCCCTCGAACACGCCGGACTGGCCCGCGAGGCCGGCCGGTTCATCCCCGAGCGCGGGCGCTCCGCCGTCCTGTACGAGCCCGATCCGCTCGCCGGGCACGTCCTCGGCGTCGACATCGGCCGGGCCCGGCTGCGGGTCGCCGTCGCCGACCTCGCCGGGGACATCGTGGCCCGCCGTGACGTCCCCAACGAGGGGCGGACGGCGGACGCCGTCGCCGACGCGGTGGTGGCCGCCGCCCGCGAGGCCACCGACGAGGCCGGTGTGACGGCGGCGGACATCGTGCATGCGGTGATCGGCACGCCCGGCGTCTGGGACGAGCAGCGGCGCGGCGTGCGGTACGCCACCAGCCTGCCGGGCTGGGGCAGACCCGGGCTCTTCGACCGGATAGCGGACGGGCTGTCGACCACGATCACCGTCGGCAACGACGCCAACCTCGCCGCGCTCGGCGAGTACACGCTCGGCGCGGGCCGGGGGAGCGGCAGCCGGATGTTCGCCTACGTGCTCGTCGGCACCGGCCTCGGCGTGGGCGTGGTCAAGGACGGCGAGCCGCTGGTCGGCGCGCACGGCGCGCTGGGCGAAGTGGGCCTGGTCCCGCTCCCGCCGTCCCCCGACGGGACGCCCGGCGGCACCGTCGAGCAGGCCGCGGCGGCGGACGCCGTCGTCCGCACCGCCCTCGACCTCGGGATGACCGGTCCGCTGACGGCCAAGGAGGTCTTCGACGCGGCGCGGTCCGGCGACCCGCTGGCGGGCGCCGCGGTGCAGCGTGCGGCCGGTCAACTCGCCTACGCGGTGGCGGTGCTGTCGGCCGTTCTGGACCCGGACCTGATCGTCCTGGGCGGCGGCATCGGCGGCAGCGCCGACCTGCTGCTCGACCCCCTCGGCCGGACGCTGCAGCACCTCAGTCCGATGCGCCCCACCCTCGCGCCGAGCAGCCTCGGCGAGGAGGCCGTCCTCCTGGGCGCCGTCGCCACCGCCCTCGACCGCGCCCGGCCCGAGGTCTTCGAACGGCGCTCGGCGCTGGTGGACTGAGTGACCGGCGGACCGGGCGGGCGGCGGGTCGGCCGGCCGGGATTCCTTTTCCGTTTCCGGTCAGGTCGTGAAATCACCGCCCGCCGTTCCGAGGATCAGCCGGGAGGGAGCGATCGGCGTGTCGAATCCGATCGCGGCGACGACGAAGAAGGAGATGCCGATACCGAAGGCGACCGAATGCGGCTGGTCGAGGTTGAACGTGTTCTGGCCGTCCAGTCCGCCGCGGTGGTCGCCCTCGAAGGCGAGGTTCTCGAATTGCTGGACGGGCGCGGAACCGTCCCACACGTGGAGCCGGGTGACCTGCCCGAATCCGACGTCCGTGCTGAACAGGATGAAGACCCTGACCAGGTTGGTCCGCACGTCGTCGACGATCACCGGCGTGGGCACGGTGATGTGGAACCAACTGGTCTTTCCCGGCGTGATGTCGACGTCGGAGCCCCACCCGAAGTGCCCGTTGCGGCTGAGATTCTCGGGATTCTCCACCGTCATGGCGTTCCCGTGGATCCAACTCGCTTGCAACGCCACAAGACCCACCTCCTAGGCAGGTTATGTCTTTTTTCTTTCAGTCTCACACTCCGGAGTCGCGGCTTTCAAGGGCCGGACCCCGCCTACTTTCCGCTGCCGAAATCCGATGACCGATTCGGAGAGTAATGCCCGCCCGGTCATGGGGACGGGTGGTCTCGTCGAACGCCCGCGCCTGGGGCACTCTTGTCGTGCCGTCATGGACGGATCCCGTCCGGCCCCGCCTGCGGCACCGAGATCCAGGAGGTCCCCGTGTCCCGTCACACCGCGAGGGAGATCGGCGGCTGCGAGGAACTGCGGGCCCGCTGCGGGGGCGACGCGCTGTGCCTGTGGGCGGCGCAGGGCCTGGACGGGCGCAGCCGGGCCTGGTCGAGCGACGACGGCCGTGCGGTGGTCGTCGCCGGGGCGGACCTGCTGGCCCGGGCGCGGGCGGTGGTGTGGGGAGCCCCGGACGCGGCGGTCCCGTTGCTGCGGCAGGTGATGGCCGGGGCGGGGTGGGCGTGCCGGCCGCTCGGCGACCGGAGCCTGATCGAGGTGGTCGTCCGGGAGATCCCGGGGCTGACGGCCTCCGGACCCTTCGGCTGGATGGACCGGCACGGCCCGCCGGATGACGGCCTGCCGGATGACGGTGGGGCGGGCTGGCTCCCGGCGGGTGCGCTGGGCGAGGTGGGACGGCTCGTCCGCACGAGCTTCCCGGATTCCTACGCGAAGCCGGGGGTGCCCGGCGTCGAGCGGTGGGCGGGGGTGCGGGACTCCGCGGGCCGGCTGGCGGCGGTGGGGGCGTTCGCCTGGTGCGCGCCCACGGTCGGCTTCCTCTCCGGTGTCGCCGTGCACCCGGCGGCGCGCCGGCGCGGGTTCGGGCGGCAGGTCGGCGGCTTCCTCGTCGCCGAGGCGCTGAAGGCCCACGGGACGGTGGCGCTGATGGTGGACGACTGGAACGACGCCGCCCGCGGGCTCTACGAAGGCCTCGGCCTGCGGTACCGCCCCCTGGGCGCGGCGTCGGTCCGCGGGTGAGCGGTGGCTGATTCCCGTCGCAAGCATGGCTGGGATTGGCGGTATGTGATCAGACCTGTTCATTGATCGACGCTCCGTGATCGGCAGGTCTCGATCTGCTTACAAGTGCTTGAACTATGGACAGATCGTGTGGCCGGTCTGATTGACTCGCGAACCTCTTTCAAACGGAACGGAGCGTTCACGTCCATGCCTTCACGGATGCGCGGCGGTCGTCGCGGCCTGGCCGCCGTCGCCGGACTCGTCTTCACGGTCGGCCTCGCGCTGACCGGTTGTGACCCCACGACCGGCGACACCGCCACCGTCGCGGCCACCACGCCGGCGGTCACGGCCGCGGTCACCACCCCGGCGGCGCCGCCCGCACCGGCGACTCCCACGCCGGAGCTGACCCCCGCACCGGTCGCCCCGCCGGTGGCCCCGCCGGTGGAGACGCAGCCGCCGGCGCCGGAACCGCCCGCCGCCGCGCCCGCGCCGACCACCCCCGCGGCGCCGCCGAAGGCGCAGCCGACCAGGACCGCCGCCCCCGCCACCACCCCCAAGCCGCAGCCGACGCCCACCAAGGCCGAGCCGCAGCCCAAGGTCACGACCGCCCAGCCGCCGACCGACCCCGACCCGGCGCCCGCCGAGACCAAGGCCGCGGCGGCCACCGGTGACTGCGAGATCAAGTCCAACGCCGGCAACTGCTACAAGGCGGGCCAGTTCTGCCGCAACGACGACCTCGGCAGGAGCACCCACGAGGCGGGCGGCCGGGTGATCACCTGCCGGATGGTCAGCGGCAAGCCGCACTGGCAGGCGTGAGCCCGGCCCGGGTCCCCGGCGGCTCAGGGCCGTTCGGCGAGCGTGCTCCAGAACAGCCGCTCGTAGGCCTGTAGCAGCCGGCCGTACTCGCGGGCGGCGTCGAGGTCCGGACCGGCGGTCGATCCCGCCGGTCCGAGCGCCTCGGCCGCCGCCCGCTCCAGCGCGGTCGCGGGCTGCGCGAAGAAGTCGAAGAACGCGCACGCCTCGTCCCCGAACCCGTGGAACCGGCGCAGCGCCGCGGCCAGCGTGGCGCAGTACCCGCCCCAGGCCGCGAAGTTGGCCACCAGCGCCGCCGCCACGGCGGGCGGCCGCCCGTTCAGCGCCAGCCATGCCAGATACGCCGGGTAGGCCTGGCACCCCGGCAGCGGCGCCTGCGCGGCAGCCGGTCCGCAGGCCGCCGCCAGCGCGGGCAGCGTGCGCAGCGCGGCGCTCTCGCCGTCCGCCAGCCCGGCGAACCACGCGCCCAACGGCTCGTCCGCGCACCGGGTGGCGAGCAGCAGCAGACTGCGCCGGTCGGAGGTGATGACCCGCCGCTGCTGCGCCGCCAGCTCGGCGAGCACCGCGAGCCGCCCCCGGCCCGCCGCGAACTGCGCCACCACCTCGGGCGGTTCCTCGCCGCTCGGGGTCAACTCGTCCCGTAGCCCGCGCAGGTGCCGCTCGGCAGCGAGCTCCGGCTGGTTCGGCTGGTCGGTCGGCATGCACGGCCTCCGCATCGTCGGTCCGCCCCCGGCTCCATTCCTACCCGCCCCGGCCCCGACGGCGGAACCGCCGTCCCGGTGGATCACCGGCCGGCGTGCGCGCCCGGCAGCGCGGCGGGACGATGGAAGCGACGGGGGATCCGTGGGACGCGGCGTCCCGGCCGACGCGGGACGGCGGGAAGGACATCCGGCATGGCTACCGTGACGAAGGACGACCCGAACTGCAGCGCGGAGATCATCTTCACCGGCAACATCGGCCTCCGTCCGTTCATCGAGAATCCCGACACGCTGCTCCCGCCGCCCCACGCCACGGCGGTGCTGAACATCGACGTGCTGGCGGCCACCGGGTTCGAGAACACGCTCTTCGAGGACATCGAGGTCGTCCTGGAGATCAAGGGCCCGCCCGGCGTCCGGTTCGTGGAGTACTCGGAGCGCCCCAACTGGCACTGGGGCAACCCCGACGGCGCCGGCGGCTGGGTGGAGGTCCTCCGGGGCACGCCCACCACGCGCCTGCGCATGCGGCTCGACGAGGGCAAGCTGCTCCGCCCCGCCCCGGTCGACGGGCTCACCTTCTACACCGGCCTGTCCGCATTCCCGGTCGACGGCACGCTCGACCTCGCTGCGGTGGCCACGGCGCGGCGGGTCACCGAGACGGCGCAGACCTGCTCCATCGAGGTCACGGGCCTGAAGGAGGGCGAGACGCTCCGCGGACGGCGCAGCTGAGCGGTCGCGCGGGACGCGCGCGGGCAGGCGGCAGGGGACACGGGCCGCCCGGACCGGGCCAACCGTCGCCGGGCCGGGTGGAGCCGAGTTCTACGGCCCGCCCCGGGCTTCCGCGCGACAGCCGCGCGTAGGTCTCGGATCCTCCTCGGCCGGCCGGCGCAGGGCGGCGGCAGCCCGGGCCCCGGGCGCGGTGCCGTCGTCCGGGATGTCCCAGCTGAACCGGAGGGCCCGGTCGGGCCGTTCCGGTGTTCCGGACGCCGGGCCCGGCAGGTACCAGAAGGTGACCACGGTGGTGCCGGGGTCGTCGAGGCCGGTGCCGACCCGGCCCGGGCGGGCGTCCCACCGGCCCAGCAGGTCCGGACGCTCGATCGGCCCCGCCCCGATCGGGCGGGCGACGGTGCGGGCCGGCCATGACCAGGAGCGGTCGCTCCCGGCCCTCGCGACCTCCGCGTCGTAGAGCCGGGCGTCGAACCGGTAGGACGGCAGCCCGGGTCCGCCGGGCCCGGCCGCGGTCCGTCTCCGGTCCTCCCGCACCACCTGGTCCCCGTCCCGCCGGATGGTGACGTGGAGGGCGCCGCAGCACCCCTCCGTGCAGGACACCTCGGCGAGCCGCACCTCGCGGGCGTGCGCCCGGGCCCGCAGCAGGCCGTCGTCCGGCAACGGCCCCGGCCCCGCCCGCAGCCCCGAGCGGGGCCGTCGATGAGCACCCGGGTCTGCCGTGCCCGTGCCCGTGCCCCGGCCCGTCCCCGTGCCCCGGCCCGTGCCCACCGTGCACTCCCGGGGCACCACCCGTGCGCCCACGGGCACGTCCGCCCGCCCGGCCCGGCCTAGGGTCCGAATCCGAACCCCCGACCCCCACCCGCAACGGACCGGTATGAGCACCATGACCACCCCTGCCCGGCGCCCGGCGGACGACTCGGCGTGGGCCCCGCTCGCGGGCCGCGTCTTCCGCGCCCTGTGGATCGCCCAACTCGTCTCCAACGTCGGCAGCTGGATGCAGACCGTCGGCGCCCAGTGGCTGCTGGTCGGCCACGACGCCGCCCTGCTGGCCCTGGTGCAGACCGCCGCGAGCCTGCCGGTCGTCCTGCTGGCGCTGCCCGCCGGCGTGCTGGCCGACCGCCGCGACCGGCGCTCGGTGCTGGTCGCCGCGCAGGTCGTGATGCTCCTCGTCGCGACCGTCCTCGCGGTGCTGGCCTTCGCCGGTGCGCTGACCCCCGGCCCGCTGCTCGGCCTGACCTTCCTGCTCGGCTGCGGCACCGCCGTGATGGGCCCGGCCTGGCAGGCCGTCCAGCCGGAGCTGGTGGAGCGCCGGCAGCTGGGGCAGGCGGCGGCGCTCGGCGCCGTCAACATGAACCTGGCGCGGGCGGTCGGCCCGGCGGTCGGCGGCGCGGTGGTCGCGGCGGCCGGCGCGGGCTGGGTGTTCGCCTTCAACGCCGCCTCCTACCTCTGCGTCCTGGTGGTGCTGCTGCGCTGGCACCGGACGGCGCCCCAGGACGGACCGGCCGGCGGGGCCGAAGGCCTGCTGGCGGCCGTGCACGCGGGGCGCCGCTACATCCGGTACGCGCCGGGGGTGCGGCGGGTGCTGCTGCGCACCGCGCTGTTCGTGCCCGGCGCGGGCGCGCTCTGGGCGCTGCTGCCGCTGGTCGCGCGCCGCTCGCTGGGCCTCGGCCCGGGCGGCTACGGCCTGCTGCTCGGGGCGGTCGGCGTCGGCGCGGTGGGCGGGGCGTTCGCGCTGCCGCTGCTGCGGCGCCGGCTCGGGGCCAACGGCACCCTGGTCGCGGGGACGATCGCCCTCGCCGGGGTGCTGGCGGTGCTGGCGACCGTCCGCCTGCCCTGGCTGGTCGGCCTCGCCCTGCTGCCCGCCGGCGTGGCCTGGATCGGGGTGCTGTCCACCCTCAACGCGGCGGTCCAGACCCGGCTGCCCGGCTGGGTGCGGGCCCGTGGCCTGGCCGTCCAGCTGCTGGTCTTCCAGGGCGGCCAGGCCCTGGCGGCCCCGCTGTGGGGGGTGCTGGCCGAGCGTCACGGACCGGGCGTCGCGCTGCTGACCGCCGGCGCGGTGCTGCTGGCGGGGGCGGTGGGCGCCCGCCGGCTGCCGCTGTACGACGGCGACGGGGTCGACCCGACGCCCTCCGGCCACTGGCCGCGGCCGCCCCTGGTGGTCGAACCGGCCCACGCGGACGGACCGGTGCTGGTCACCGTCGAGTACCGGGTGGAGCCGGAGCAGCGGGCCGCCTTCACCGGGCGGATGCGCCGGGTCGCCGCCTCGCGCCGCCGCACCGGCGCCCTCAGCTGGGGCCTCTACCAGGACGGCGGCGAGCCCGAGCGGTTCGTCGAGACCTATCTCGTCTCCTCCTGGGCGGAGCACCTGGCCCAGCACGACGGCCGGCTCACCGCCGCCGACCGCCGCGACGAGGAGGAGGCCCGCTCCCTGCTGCGCCCGGGCACCGCGCCCGCGGTGACGCACGCCTTCGACGTCTCGGCCGGCCCGCTCCCGCCGGCCACGGGCGCCCGGGACCCCGGCCCGTCGGCGGCGTGAGGATCTGCGGCAGGACACGGCCCGAACGGATCACCGTGAAGGCCGGGGGCGGCTCCCCGGGCGGCGCCGCAGGCGGCGCAGCGCCCCGACGGCGACGATCAGCCAGACGGCCGCCGCCACCCAGAGCAGCGCCCGGCCGAGCGGCTCCAGCCAGTCCACCCGGGCGGCGGTGGCGGTCGACAGCGCCGCCACCGCCGTCATGCCCAGCGGGAAGACCGTCGACCAGCGCCGCAGGTCGTAGCGGAGCCGGGGCCGCAGCAGCTCGGCGACGGCCAGCACCGCGTACCAGGCCAGCGCGACGCCGAGCAGCACCAGCGTCACCACCCGCAGCGCGGTGTGCGCCCCACCGCTCCACACCCCGCAGGCGAGCAGCTTGGACGCGGCCAGCGCGGAGATCGCCATCGCCCCGCCGGCCACCCAGTGGTCGCCCGCCCCCTCCGTCACCTGGCGCAGGTCGAAGCGGAACAGCGCGTCCCCGTACAGGAGCAGGCCGAGCACGAAGACCGGCAGCGCCGCCCGGGCGAGCCAGTCGGCGGTGTGCGGGGCGAGGGTGGCGGCGAGCACGGCCAGGCCCTGGGTGGCGACGCAGATCAGGAAGGCCGCGCCCGGCAGCCTGCGGCCGAGGTGGCGCAGCACGGAGGTCAGCAGCACCGGCCAGGCGAGGGCCGCGACGACGAGCAGCGCCTCGGCGGCCGCCGTCCGGCCCAGCTGGTCCACGCGCACGCCGAGCACGGTCGTGGCGGCGACCGCGGTGAGCGCGGGCGGAGCCTGCGAGCGGGCCGTCCAGCCGCCGGGGTCGCCGAGCAGCAGGGCGGTGAAGGCGAGCGCCAGCAGCAGCCAGAGCACGCCGGCGATCCAGAGGTCCGCGATCGACAGGGCGTCGAAGCCGGCGAGGTGGAAGCCGACCGAGATGATGCCGGTCGCCATCACCGCCGCGCCGGTCGCCGGCGGGACCGCGTCCCACCGCGGGCGGCTCCGTACGTTCATGGCTCCATCGCAGCGCCCGGGCGGGGACCCGGCCACCGGACGCGCCCGGACCGGGGCGCCGGTCGACGGCCGGTCACCCGGCAGGACCCCTCCGGGGTGCAGCGGTGCGGCCGGGCGGTTTCGATGGGCACACGGTCCGGCCCGGAAGCGGAGGGTGCCACGTGCGGGAGCCGACGAGCGAGTCCGGGAGCGCGGCGACGAGCGAGCCCGGTGCCGCGTTCCTCAGGGCGGGCCGGTTCTTCCGCCCCGGGACGCCCGCACCGGACCTGCACAGCGTCCGGCTGACCGGCGGGCGGGCGGCGGACGCCTTCTACCGGGACCGCTGGAGCCACGACAAGGTGGTGTACTCCACCCACGGCGTCAACTGCACCGGCTCCTGCCGCTGGAAGGTCTTCGTCAAGGACGGCATCATCACCTGGGAGACCCAGGCCACCGACTACCCGTCCGTCGGCCCCGACCGCCCCGAGTACGAGCCGCGCGGCTGTCCGCGCGGCGCCGCGTTCTCCTGGTACACCTACTCGCCCACCCGGGTGCGCCACCCCTACGTGCGCGGCGTGCTGCTGGAGCAGTACCGGGAGGCGCGGGCCCGGCTGGGGGACCCGGTGGCGGCCTGGGCGGACATCCAGGCCGACCCCGGGCGCCGTCGCGCCTACCAGCGGGCCCGTGGCAAGGGCGGCCTGGTGCGGGCGGGTTGGGACGAGGCGGTGGAGATCGTCGCCGCCGCGCACGTGCACACCGTGAAGACCCACGGCCCGGACCGGATCGCCGGGTTCTCGCCGATCCCGGCGATGTCGATGGTCTCGCACGCGGCCGGCGCCCGCTTCCACGCGCTGATCGGCGCCGCCATGCTCTCGTTCTACGACTGGTACGCCGACCTGCCGGTGGCCTCCCCGCAGGTGTTCGGCGACCAGACCGACGTGCCCGAGTCGGGGGACTGGTGGGACGCCGCCTACCTGGTGATGTGGGGCTCCAACGTCCCGGTCACCCGCACCCCGGACGCGCACTGGATGGCCGAGGCCCGCTACCGCGGCCAGAAGGTGGTGGCGGTCTCCCCGGACTACGCGGACAACACCAAGTTCGCCGACGAGTGGCTGCACCCCCACCCGGGCACCGACGCCGCCCTCGCCCTCGCCATGGGCCACGTGATCCTGCGGGAGTTCTTCGTCGAGCGCACCACCCCGTTCTTCGACGACTACGTCCGCCGCTTCACCGACCTGCCGTTCCTGGTCACCCTGACCGAACGGGACGGCGCCTTCGTCCCCGCCAAGTTCCTGCGCGCGAGCGACCTCGGCGACACCGGCGAGGGCGCCGACTGGAAGCTCGCCGTCCTGGACGAGGCGACCGGCCGCCCCGCCGTGCCCAACGGCTCGCTGGGCTTCCGCTGGACCGCCTCCGGCGAGGGCCGCTGGAACCTCGACCTGGAGGACCTGCGCCCGCGGCTGACCCTGCACGGGGACGACGCCGCCGCCCCCGTCGAGGTGCTGCTGCCGCGCTTCGACACCGAGGGCGGCGCGCACGGCCAGGGCCGCGGCGACACCGTCCGCCGGGGCGTGCCCGCGCTGCGGCTGGCCGGCGGCGCGCTGGTCACCACCGTCTACGACCTGCTGCTCGCCCAGTACGGCGTCGGCCGCGAAGGGCTGCCCGGCCGCTGGCCCGCCTCCTACGACGACCCGGACACCCCCGGCACCCCCGCCTGGCAGGAGCGCCACACCTCGGTGCCCGCCGCCCAGGCCGTCCGGGTGGCACGGGAGTTCGCGCGCACCGCCGAGGAGTCCCGGGGCCGCTGCATGATCCTGATGGGCGCCGGCACCAACCACTGGTTCCACTCCGAGACCATCTACCGGACCTTCCTCGCCCTGCTCGCCCTGACCGGCTGCCAGGGCCGCAACGGCGGCGGCTGGGCGCACTACGTCGGCCAGGAGAAGTGCCGGCCGATCACCGGCTGGGCGACCCTGGCCGGGGCCACCGACTGGTCCCGCCCGCCCCGGCAGGCGATCGGCACCGGCTGGTTCTTCCTGCACACCGACCAGTGGCGCTACGACACCTACCCGGCGGACGTCCTGGCCTCCCCGCTCGGCACCGGCCGCTTCCGGGGCCTGGCCACCGTCGACCTGCTGGCCCGCGCCGCCCGGCTCGGCTGGATGCCCTCCTACCCGACCTTCGACCGCAACCCGCTCGACCTCGTGGACGAGGCCCGCGCGCTCGGCCGCGACCCGAAGGAGCACGTCGTCGCCGAACTGCGCTCCGGGCGGCTCGGGTTCGCCTGCGAGGACCCGGACGACCCGGCCAACTGGCCCCGGGTGCTGACGCTGTGGCGGGCCAACCTGCTCGGCTCCTCCGCCAAGGGCGCCGAGTACTTCACCAAACACCTGCTGGGCACCCACTCCTCGCTGCGCGCCCGGGAGGCCGGCGAGGACCTGCGGCCGCGCGACGTGCGCCGGCCCGCCGAGGCCCCCGAGGGCAAACTCGACCTGCTGCTCTCGCTGGACTTCCGGATGACCTCCTCCACCCTGCTCTCCGACGTCGTGCTGCCCGCCGCCACCTGGTACGAGAAGCACGACCTGTCCTCCACCGACATGCACCCCTACGTGCACTCCTTCGCCCCCGCCGTCGACCCGCCCTGGCAGGCCCGCACCGACTTCGACGCCTTCCACGCGATCGCCGCGCGGTTCAGCGAACTCGCCCGCGACCACCTGGGCACCCGGCACGACCTGGTCGCCACCGCGCTGCAGCACGACACCCCCGGCGAGACCGCCCAGCCCGGTGGCACCGACCTGGACTGGCGGGACGGCGCCTGCGAGCCCGTCCCCGGCGTCACGATGCCGAACCTCGCCGTCGTCGAACGCGACTACACCGCGGTGTCGGCCAAGATGGCCTCGCTCGGCCCGCTGGCCGAACGGCTCGGCCTGCCCGCCAAGGGCGTGGTGCTGCACCCGGAGGAGGAGGTCGAGCAGCTCAAGGCCCGCAACGGCGTGGTCCGCGGCGGCCCCGCCGACGGCCGTCCGGCCCTGGACACCGCCGTCAAGGCCTGCGACACCGTCCTCGCTCTCTCCGGCACCACCAACGGCCGGCTCGCCACCCAGGGCTTCCGCGCCCTGGAGCGGCGCACCGGACGGGAGCTGGCGCACCTGGCCGCCGAGCACGAGGGCCGCCGGATCTCCTACGCCGACACCCAGGCCGCCCCCGCCCCGGTCATCACCTCGCCCGAGTGGTCCGGCAGCGAGGCCGGCGGGCGCCGCTACAGCCCGTTCACCCTCAACACCGAGCACCTCAAGCCCTGGCACACGCTCAGCGGCCGCCAGCACTTCTTCGTCGACCACGACTGGATGCACGAACTCGGCGAGGCCCTGCCGGTCTACCGCCCGCCGCTGGACATCCGCCGGCTGTTCGGCGAGCCCGCCCTCGGGCCCGACGGGCAGCGGGAGGTGACCGTCCGCTACCTCACCCCGCACAACAAGTGGTCCATCCACTCCGAGTACCAGGACAACCTGTTCATGCTCGCGCTCTCCCGCGGCGGGCAGGTGATCTGGATGTCGGCCGAGGACGCCGCCGCCATCGGCGTCGCCGACAACGACTGGATCGAGGCCGTCAACCGCAACGGCGTCGTCGTCGCCCGCGCCGTCGTCTCGCACCGCATGCCGCCCGGCACCGTCTACATGCACCACGCCCAGGAGCGCACCGTCAACGTGCCCCGCGCCGAGACCGGCGGACGGCGCGGCGGCATCCACAACTCGCTGACCAGGGTGCTGCTCAAGCCCACCCACCTGATCGGCGGCTACGCCCAGCTCTCCTGGGCGTTCAACTACCTCGGCCCGACCGGGAACCAGCGCGACGAGGTGACGGTCGTCCGCCGGCGCCGCCAGGAGGTGCGGTACTGATGCGCGTGATGGCCCAGCTCGCCATGGTGATGAACCTCGACAAGTGCATCGGCTGCCACACCTGTTCGGTCACCTGCAAGCAGACCTGGACCAACCGGCAGGGCACCGAGTACGTCTGGTTCAACAACGTCGAGACCCGCCCCGGCCTCGGCTACCCGCGTCGCTACGAGGACCAGGACACCTGGCGCGGCGGCTGGCGCCTCGACCGGCGCGGACGGCTCAAGCTGCGCCAGGGCGGACGGCTGTACAAGCTCGCCACGATCTTCGCCAACCCCGTGATGCCCACCCTCCAGGACTACTACGAGCCCTGGACGTACGACTACCGCACGCTGACCGACGCCCCGCTCGGCGAGGACTACCCCGTCGCCCGCCCCCACTCGCTGATCACCGGCCGCCCGATGTCCGTCGAGTGGTCGCCCAACTGGGACGACGACCTCGGCGGCGCCCCCGAGCACGCCGCCGCCGACCCCAACGTCGAGCGGATGCGGCGGGAGGTGGGCGAGCGGATCCGCTTCCAGTACGAGCAGAGCTTCATGTTCTACCTGCCCCGGATCTGCGAGCACTGCCTCAACCCGGCCTGCGCCGCCGCCTGCCCGTCCGGCGCGATCTACAAGCGGGCCGAGGACGGCATCGTGCTCGTCGACCAGGACGGCTGCCGGGGCTGGCGCCAGTGCGTCACCGGCTGCCCGTACAAGAAGATCTACTTCAACCACCGCACCGGCAAGGCCGAGAAGTGCACCTTCTGCTACCCGCGCACCGAGGTCGGCCTGCCCACCGTCTGCTCCGAGACCTGTGTCGGGCGGCTGCGCTACCTCGGCGTGCTGCTGTACGACGCCGACGGGGTCACCGCCGCCGCCTCCGTCGAGGACGAACGCGACCTGTACGAGGCCCAGCTGGGCGTCCTCCTGGACCCGGAGGACCCCGGGGTGCGGCGCGCCGCCGAACGCGACGGCATCCCGCACGACTGGCTGGAGGCCGCCCGCCGCTCGCCCGTGCACGCGCTCGTCAGCACCTACCGGGTCGCGCTGCCGCTCCACCCCGAGTACCGCACCCTGCCGATGGTCTGGTACATCCCGCCACTCTCCCCGGTCGTCGAGGAGGTCGCCGCCGCCGGCCACGACGGCGAGGACGCGGGGAACCTCTTCGGCGCGATCGACGCCCTGCGCATCCCCGTGGAGTACCTCGCCGGGCTCTTCACCGCCGGCGACCCCGCACCGGTGCGCGCCGTCCTCGACCGGCTCGCCGCGATGCGCTCCCACATGCGCGCCGTCAACCTCGGCCGCGAGCCCGACCCGGGCGTCGCCGAGGCCGTCGGACTCGACGCCCGCTCCGTCGAGGACCTCTTCCGGCTGCTCGCCGTCGCCAAGTACGAGGACCGCTACGTCATCCCGACCGCCGCCCGCGCCGACGCCGAACGGCTGGAGGAGTCCGCGCTGCCCGCCGGCTGCGGCCTCGACCACGCCGACGGCGCGCCCGACGGCACCGACGGCCCTGTCGGCGCCGGCTCGGGACGGCGCTCGCTGCCGCTGGTCACCGTGGAGAGCTTCCACGCACTGCGCCGGCGCCAGAGCGCCGACCACCCGGCGGCACCCGAGGACGCCGCCGCCGCGCACGAGGAGCCCTCGCCGTGACGGCCGACCCCCGGGCGCTCGTCCGGCGGGCCGCCGCCGACTGCCTCTGCTACCCGGACGCCCCGCTGCTCGCACCGGCCGTCCTGCTGCGGCCGGTCCGGCACGCCTCCGCCGCGCCGCTGCGCACCTTCCTCGACTGGGCCGGGGCCCGCCCCGCCGGTGAACTGGCCCGCCACTACGTCGAGGTGTTCGACTTCACCCAGCGGCACAGCCTGCACCTCAGCTGGTGGACCGACGGCGACACCCGCCGGCGCGGGCAGGCCCTGCTGCGCTTCAAGGCCGCCTACCGGGCGCACGGCCTGGAGTTCGGGGGCGGGGACCAGTTCGAGGGCGGGGAACTGCCCGACTTCCTGCCCGCCGTCCTGGAGTTCACCGCCGCCACCGGCGACGAGACGCTGCTGCGGGGGCACCGGCCCGCCCTGGAACTCCTGCGGCTCGCCCTCGCCGAGCACGGCACGCCGTACGCACACGTGCTCACCGCCGTCTGCGCCACCCTGCCCGGACCCTCGCCCCGGGACCGGGCCGCCGCGCTGGCGCTCGCCCGGGGCGGCCCGCCGAGCGAACGGGTCGGCCTCGACGCCCCGCCGTACGGGCACCTCGGCCTGCTGCCCGTCCTGCCCACCTGACCGGAGAACCGGAGAACCGGAGAACCGCCACCATGGACACCTTCCTCTGGGGCGCGCTGCCGTACGTCGCGGCCGCGCTGCTGGTCTCCGGACTCGTCTGGCGCCACCGCTACGACAGGTTCGGCTGGACCACCCGCTCCTCCGAGCTCTACGAGTCCCGCCTGCTGAACATCGCCTCCCCGGTGTTCCACTACGGCATCCTCTTCGTGCTGGCCGGCCACCTGATGGGCCTGTTCGTGCCCGCCTCCTGGACGGACGCCGTCGGCCTGGACGAGCACGCCTACCACCTGCTGTCGCTGTTCGCCGGCTGCGCGGCGGGCTTCCTGGCCGTCGCCGGGATCCTCGCCCTGCTCCACCGCCGGCGCCGCAACCCCGCGGTGCTGCGCGCCACCACCCGCAACGACAAGCTGATGTACGTGGTGCTGCTCGCGGCGATCGTGCTCGGCCTGGTCGCCAAGCTGATGCACTCCTCGCTCGACTCCGGCTACGACTACCGCTCCACCATCGCCCCGTGGGCCCGCAGCCTGTTCACCCTGAACCCGGACGTGGGCCGGATGGCGGACGTCCCCCTCGCGTTCAAGGTGCACGCCGTGGTCGGCCTGGTGCTGTTCGCGCTGCTGCCCTTCACCCGCCTGGTCCACATGTTCAGCGCCCCGGTGCAGTACCTGTTCCGCCCGTACATCGTCTACCGCAGCCGCGACCCCCGCCGGCCCGCCGGCACCCCGGTGCGGCGCGGCTGGGAGCAGCTCGACGAGTGAGCGCCGCGCCGCGGGCACCCCTGAGCGGGCGGGCGGCTGCCCCGTCCCCCCGCCCCCGGCGGGCCCCCGCCGAAACCCGCTGGTGACGGTGGATCGGGCCCCCGTAGACTCCGGTGCTCGTGACCGACACCAGCACCCCGCCCGACGCCCGTACCGCCGCGCTCCGCCGGGACGCCGAGCTGATCGCCGCCGCCGTGGAAGCCGCCGGGCGCGGCCTGGTCGACCGCGAGACGGTCGCCGAGGCGGTCGCGCTCTGCGCCGTCGCCGGGGAGCACCTGCTGGTCGTCGGCCCGCCCGGCACCGCCAAGTCGCAGGCCGTGCGGCGGGTGGCCGGTCAGTTCGGCGGCCGCTACTTCGAGTACCTGCTCGGCCGGTTCACCGAACCCAACGAGCTGTTCGGGCCCGTCGACCTGCGCAGCCTGCGCGAGGGCCGGGTCGAGTTCGAGACGGCGGGGATGCTGCCCGAGGCCGAGATCGCCTTCCTCGACGAGGTCTTCCTCGGCTCCACGGCCGTCCTCAACACCCTGCTCGGCCTGCTCAACGAACGGGTCTTCCGGCGCGGCGGCACCGTCCTCGCCAGCCCGCTGCGGGTCTGCGTCGGCGCGGCCAACCACCTGCCGGAGGACCCGGCGCTCGCCGCCTTCGCCGACCGCTTCCTCGCCCGGGTCTTCGTCGAGCCGGTCGTCGACGCCCGGCTGGAGGAGCTGCTGGAGTCCGGACGGCGGCCCGCCGCCCCCGTTCCGGCCGGCGCGGGGGACCTGCTCGGCGCGCTGGACCGCCTCGCCGACGCCGCCCGCGGCTGCGACCTCGACGACGTCACCCCGCTGCTCGCCACCGCGCTGCGCCGGCTGCGCGCGGCCGGAGTGCCCGTCGGCGACCGGCGGGCCGTCCGCTCGCAGCGGCTGGTCGCGGCCGCCGCCGTGCTGGACGGGCGGGGCGTCGCCACCGCCCGCGACCTGTGGGTGCTGCCGCTGGTCGCCCCCACCGCCGACACCCAGGCGCTGGCCCGGGACACCCTCGCCGACCTCGTCGAGAAGGCCGCCAACGCATCCCTCGCGCACGCCGCCGAGGAGCTCTCCCGCAGCACGGCCGCCCGCGCCGAACGGCTCGCCCGCACCGGGGCCGCCCTGCTGGCCGAGCACCGCGGGCTGCCCGACGGGCGGGACTCCCGGCTGCGCCTGGAGGCCGCGCTGCGCGAGATCGACGCCGGGTTCGCCCCCGCCGACCTGCCCGCCGCGCTCGCCGGCATACGCGCCGAACTCGTCGCCGCGGTCGCTCCCTCGTGACGGCCGCCCGCCCCGCCCCACCCGCCGTGGCGCTCGGCTGGGAACGCCGCGAGCCGCCGCTGCCCGCCGCCGCCGTCCTCGCCGTCGGCGACGCCGTCGCGGCGCTGGCCGTCGCCACCCGCGCCCGGCTCGCCGACGGTGCCCGGCTCGGCGTGCTCGCCGACGCCACCGCGCTGCTGGTCCTCGGCGAGCCCGACGACCTCCCGTGGTCGGACGGCGCCCGCTACCTCGGCCGCGACGGCGAACTGCTGGTCCCGACCACCGCCCGCCCCCGGCCGGCCGCCGCGCTCTGGCGCGCCGCGCTCGGCGCCGAACCCGGCGAGCTCTGCGTGCTCACCCCCGACCACGCCCTCGTCGCCGCCCCGCCGGCCCCCGCCACCGACCCGCAGGCGCTCACGCCCTGGACCGGGGAGGCCGGACGATGAGCGGGACCCGCCTCCCGGCCGCCCTGGCGCCCTGGGCCGGCGCGCTGTCCGCGCTCACCCCCGAACTCGCCGCCGCCCTCGGGCCGCTGCTGCGCCGCCTCGACGCGCTGGTCGCCGAGCGCGAGCCGGTGACCGACGGCCCGGGGGAGCCGGACGGCCTGGGCGGACTCGGCCGCTCCGGGCCGCCCGACCGGCTGCTGCCCTCCGAGTGGCTGCTCGCCGAGGAGCACCCCGAGGAGTTCCTGCGCCGCTTCGCCGACCGTGAACTCCTCTACCTCGAACCGGAGTTCCGCACCGCGAAGCCGCGCGGCCGGACGGTGGCGATGGTGGACGCCGGGCCCTCGCAGGCCGGCGCCGGGCGGCTGGTCCAGCTGGCCGCGCTGCTCGTGCTGCACCGCCGGGCCGCCGCCCGGGGCGGCGACCTGCTGGTGGGCGTCCTCGGCGACGAGCCCGTGCACTGGTTCGGCGGCGAGCCGGCCGACCTGCTGCCCGCCTGGCTCGCGGCCCGCCGCACCGCCGAACCCACCCCCGAGGACGTCGAGTTCGCGGCCGCCACGCTGGACGCCGCCGACCGGGCCTGGCTGCTCACCTCGCCCCGGCTCGCCGACCGGCTCCCCGCCCTGCCCCGGGTGCTGGTGAGCGAGCCGGCCCGCTGGGGCCCGGCGGGCGCCACCCACGTCACCGTCCGGCTCGACCGCGCGGAGTTCGAACTGCCGCTGCCCGCCGCCGACATCGCCGTCCGGACGCTGCGCGGCGCGGAGTTCCGGCGCACCGGCCCGACGGCGGCCGCGCCGTCGCCGACAACCGGACCGTCCGGGCGGTCGCTGCCCGCGTTCACCACCGAGGCGCCGTTCCTGCTCGCCCGCGGCCGGGACGCGGGAACGCTCCGCTCGGTGGACGTGCGCGACGTCGAGCAGCGGCACCGGGGCGCCGTGCAGTCCAGGACGCACCGGCTGAACGGCCGGGTGATCGCCGCCGGGCGCACCGGCCGGCGGCTGATCACCCTGAACCTCCACCGCGGCCGGGTGCTGCGCCACGTCATCGGGCGCCCGCTCGCCGGGCCCGCCGAACTCTCCCTCGACCCGGCCCGGCTCGGCCTCGACGAGGGTCTGGTGGCGCGGCTGGCGGACCGCCCCGTGCTGCCGCTGCTGCGCGCCGGGGACGACCTGCTGGTCCCGCTCGCCGGACGCTGGCGGCGGATCGCCCCCGACGGCACGGTCACCGACGACGGTCCGGTCGGGTACGGCACGGAACGCGAACGCGGCTTCGACCGGTTCCGCGAGCCCCGGCTGTTCGGCCGCGCCCTGCCGCCGGAGGCCGCGCGGGCCCGGCACCTGCTGCACGCGGACGGGACGGCGGCCTGGTCGGAGGACGGCAAGCACTGGACGGCGCGGACCCCGCGGGGTGACGAACGGCGGCTGGCGTTCCGGGAGAAGGCCGAGGTGCTCGGCCTGGTCCACGTCGGCCACGAGCCCGCGCTGATCACCTGGTCGCCCGGCGGCCGGCTGGTCCGGGCGATCCGCACCGACGGGGTCCGCACCCTCAGCCGGTTCTCCGGCGGCAGCGTCGCGCCCGCCGTGCACCCCACCCTGCCGCTGATCGCGGCCGAGACCTCGATGGGGCGGCTGGTGGTCGGCAGCGCCCTGTCCGGCCGGATCCACCAGGTGCTCGGGAGTGACGAGTGAACGCCGCGGGATTCGTCCTGGATGTGCCGCTGACCGGTCCGGCGGAGGCCGCCGAGCGCGTCCTCGGCCTCTGGTGCGACGGCGCGGGGCTGCGTGAACTGCCGGACGGGCGATGGCTGCTGACGCTTCCGGAGCCGGTCCGGGTGCGTGCCGACCGGGCTCCCGGCCTGCCGCTGGAGCGCACCGGGCGCGGCGCGCTGGCCGCCCCCGGGGCCGCGCCCGGCGCCACGGCCGGCCAACTCGCGCTCGTCCGGGCCGGGGTGACGGTGGTTCATGCCATCGACCGGCTTCCGGAGGTGGACCCGTCCGGCTGGCTGCTGCTGACCGGCCTCACCCTGCACCGCCCGCGCCCGCTCGGCGTCGCCCCGGTGCCCGAGGCGGCGCCCGTCGAGGAGTCGTTGCCGCCGCGGCCCCGGCCGGACCTGCGGGCGGCGGCCGGCATCCGGCCCGCCTCCGGGCGGGCCCGGCGGCTGACCTCCGGCGCGCCGTCCGGCGGCGGGGCGCGCTCCCGGCGGCGGCGCGGTCCGGAGACCGCCGTCGACGAGCGCACCGCGGCGGTCGTCGTCGTCCTGATGATCGCGCTGCCCCTGTCGCTGGTGGTGCTCTACGGCCTCGGACTGCTCGACGACCACCGCATCGACCCGGGCGGCGTGGTGGTCGCGGCGGCCGTCGCGGCCCTCGCGTACGCGCTGCTCTGCGGCCGGCGCGCGGCCGGGGGCGCGGGCACCGGCACCCGCGGCGACGGCACCCGCGCCGACGGCACCCCGGCCGGTGGTGCCCCCGCCGACGGCGCCGCCGTCCCGCGCCGGACCGTTCCGCTCCGGCTCGGCCACCTGCTGGCCCGCCTCACCCTGCGCACCCCCGCCGCCCGCCTGCTGCGCGGACGGCACGCCCGCTACCTGCGCGACCTCACCCGGGCCTTCGAACAGCACCGCTGGGACGACGCCCTGCGCGACGCCCTGCCGCTCGCCTCCGGGCACCGGGGCGGTGGGACCGCGCGGGTCTGGCTCTCGCTCTCCCTGCCCAAGCGCTTCACCGGCGCCCTGCGCCCCACCCCGGCCGAGGGCCCCGAGGCCTCGGTCACCCCGTTCAGCGGCCCCACGGCCTACCAGCACCTCAGCGCGCTCTACCGGCACGCCGCCGAGCGGCTGGAACAGCAGGGGCGGATCGACGAGGCCGCCTTCGTCCTCGCCGACCTGCTGGACGCGCCCGCCGAGGCCGTCGCCCTGCTCGACCGGCACGAGCGCCCCGCCCAGGCCGCCGAACTCGCCGAGGGCCGCAACCTGCCCGGCGACCAGGTGGTGCGCCTCTGGTGGCGGGCCGGCGAGCACGAGCGCGCCGTCCGCACCGCCCACCGCCGGGGTGTCTTCGCCCGGGCCGTCGAGCGCCTGGCCGCCACCGACCCGCAGGCCGCCCGCGCCCTGCGCGCCGCCTGGGCCGAGCACTGCCGCGCGGCCGGCGACCGGCTGGGCGCCGTCGAGGCGGCCTGGCCGGACGCGGCCCTGCGCCCGACGATCGCCGCCGACCTGCGGGACGCGGTCGCCCTCGGCGGCCCGGTCCGCGGCCGGGCGCTGCCGTACCTGCTCGCCCTGGACGCCGGAGACGCCACCCGGGCCCTCGCCCGCGCCGTCCTCGACGGCGACGGCGACCCGCACACCACGGGCCGCTCCGCCCTCGCGACCGCGCTCGCCGAGCTGCCCGCCGCCGACGCGGCCACCGACCGCGAACTCGCCACCGCCGCCGCCCGGGCCGCCGCCCGTGACGGCGGCTTCGGGGGCGCCCGGGGCAGCGGCCCGGGCGCGATCACCGAGCACGCGCTCTTCGACCGGCTGCTGCGCCGCGCCGACCCGTTGACGGCCGCCGACCTGGCCCGCCCCCGGCCCCGGCCGCTCCCGCCCGCCGCGACCCGCCGGTACACCGCGGCCGACCGGCCGGGCACCCTGCCGGTGCTGGACGCCGCCCGGCTCGCCTCGGGATCCCTGCTGGTCGCCTGCGGCCAGGCCGGGGTCCGGCTGCTCGCCCCCGACGGCCGTGTGCGCGCCCGCTGGGACACCCCCGCCGACCGGCTCGTGCTCGCCGACCACGGCGGCAGCGCCCTGCTGGTCGAGGACCACGGCCCGGAGCTGCGCGGCTTCGCCCGCCTCGACCTCGCCACCCGCACCGTCCGGCCGTGGACCACCCTGCGGGCCCGGCAGCTCGCGCCGTCCTTCGACGGCCGGCACCTGATCGCCTCGGACGGGCGCGAGCTCGTCGTCCTCGACACCCTCACCCCGCGCCCGACCGTGGTGTGGCGCGAACTCGGCGGCGACCAGCGGCTGGTGGGCGGCATCTCGCGCACCCCCGGCGGCTGCGCGGCCGTCGTCCGCTCGCCGCTGCCCGACGGCTCCCCGCTCACCGAGGTGTGGCGCTGGGACCTTCCGGGCTGGGAGCTGCGCGGGCGCCTGCGCGTGGACGACGCCCTCGCGGTGGAGCCCCTCGCCGCCGTCGCCCTCGCCGCCGGAAGCCTGCTCACCGCCACCGCCGGCCCCGGCGCCGCCACCGCGACGGCGCCGGACGACCACACCCTCCTGTACTGGACCTCCGAGCGCCCGGACACCGAACTGCGCATCGACGGCCGGGCTTCGGCCGGCCCCGCCGCCGACGGTGACCACTGGGCGCTCACCGTTCCCGAAGGCGCGGACCTGCGGGTGGACACCGGCACCGGCCAGGCCTCTGCCCCCACGCTCACCCTGCGCTTCCCCGACGCCGCCGGCCCCCGGATCGGCCTGCGCCACCACGCCGGCGCCGTCACCCACTGGCACCGCTCCGGCCGCGTCCTCGCCACCTCCGCCGACGGCTCCACCCTGCTCGCCAACCTCCGGGTGACCACCGGCTGACGGCCCCGCCTTCACCCCCTGGGCGGGCCGGGGGATCAGGGTCTGTCTCTTGGATCCTTGCCGGGTCCGCGACGCCTGGGCACGCACGCCCCCAGCCTCCGGCCGGGAGGTACCCCCACGCCGCGTTGTCGTCGGTCGCCAATGGCCCCCAGCCTGGCGGCCGGGAGGTGCCCCCACCGCAGTGGCTCCCTCCTCCGCCTTGCGATGCACGCACCCAGACGCCGCGGCCTGATCCGACAAAATCCAAGAGACAGACCCCAGGCGGACCGCGCTCCCGGGGAGGACTACCCTACGAACATGCGCCGCTACCCGGTGCGGCCGTCGAGGAGGACTCCTGTGTCGTCGCCCTGTGACCCCGCCTACGCCCGCGCCGGCGATGTGAGCACCGCCGTCATGGTGATGGACTCCCGGCTCAAGGCCATCTACGACGGCAGGACCGGCGTCGACCCCGAACAGCAGCGGCTGACCGACGAGTTCGCGGCCTCGATGGGCCCGGAGGAGGCGGACGAGCTGCTGGACGGCGTCTGCACGCTCATCTACATGTACATGGACTGGCTGCGGACGGTCTGCGAGCGGCACGACAAGGACGTCATCGAGCACGTGGTGCCGACCCTGGTCGCCACCATGCGGATGATGCCCAACACCTTCCGCCCCGAGGTCGTCCCCACCATGGCCGGCCTCCTGATCGCCGCCGGCACCGGCCTCAGCCCCAACCTCTGGCGGGCCCAGTACGGCGACTGGACCCGCGCCGAGCTGAACCCGCTGGAGGCCACCGCCGTCATCCTCGCCGAGCACATCAACCGCATCGTCGGCGACGACCAGGAGTTCGCGACCCGTCTGATCACGGACGCCCTGGCCGTCACCGACGACAACTGACCGCCGGCCCGCCGGCCCGGGGAACCTCCGTCAGACGGTCTTGATGGTGCCGCCGTCGATGACGTGGTCGGCGCCGTGGATGTTGGCGGCGCGTTCGGACAGCAGGAAGGCGACCAGGTCCGCCACCTCCCCGGGCTCGGTGAGGCGCCCGGAGGCGATGGCGAACTGCCCGGGGAGGTTCGCCAGCAGTTCGGTGTGGCTCACCCCGGAGGCGGCGGCCACCTTGCCGGCGAGACGGTCCGGGTCGGTCCACTGCGGAGTGGCCGTGGGGCCCGGGGAGACGGTGTTCACGCGGACCCCGCGCGGCGCCAGTTCCTCGCTGAGCCGCTTGCCGAACTGGGTGAGCGCGGCCTTGGCCTCCGCGTAGCCGACCGGCGAACCGGTGGGCATCCGGGCGTTGATCGAGGAGATGTTCACGATCGCGCCGCCGCGTTCGAGGATGCTCGGCAGTGCCGCCTTCGTGGTCCACACCGCGCTGAACAGGTTGAGGTCGAAGATCCCCTGCCACTGCTCGTCGTCGGTGTCCAGGAACCCGCCGAGGGAGAGCTGTTCCGGATCGCCGGCGCCGACGTTGTTGACGAGGAAGTCGATCCCGCCGACCGCCTCCAGGGCCTGGTGGACGACCGACCGCGCCCCCTCACGGGTGCTCAGGTCGACGCGCACGGTCGCGGCGGCGGCCTCCTCCAGTTCGGGGGTGACGCTCCGGGCGGCCCCCACCACCCGGACCCCCTCCGCGGCCAGGGTCCGGGCGATCGCGAGGCCGATGCCGCGACTCGCTCCGGTGACCAGAGCCGTCTTCCTGCTGATGCCGAGGTCCATGTTCTCTCCTTCGCACGATGATTCTTGAACTCAAGGTCAAAAATTAGGGCGCAAAAAACGGCGCCACGTCGGGCGCCGTGCCTCAGAGGCCCGTCAGGGCCGTGTCGATGACCCGATGCAGGGCCGGCCGGTCGAAGGTCCTGGCCATGACCCGCAGCCCCGCGAGGGTGGTCTGGAGGAACAGGGCCTGCGCCGGGGCGTCGACGCCCCGGTCGACGTCGCCCTCCCGCTGCCCCCGCTCGATGCGGGCCGTGAGCAGCTCGATCATGCGCTCCTCGATGCGGTGCGCCGCGCGGGTGGCCTCCTCGTCCCGCCCGCCGAGCTCCTCGACCGTGTTCTGCGCCAGGCAGCCACGGCGGACGGGCCCGTCCAGGTCGAGGTCCACGAGCAGGGTGAAGTACGCGTGGATCCGTTCCCTGGCGGTGCCCGGCCGGGAGAGGAACTCCTCGGCCGCCGCCGTGCCCGTCCGGCCGTAGTGGTCCAGCGCCCTGGCGAAGAGCTCGCGCTTGGAGCCGAAGGCGTGGTAGAGGCTGCCCTTGGCCACGCTGGTCGCCTCGGCCAGGTCGGCGGGGGAGGTGTCGCCGTAGCCCTTGGTCCAGAACGTGTCCATCGCCCGCGCGACGACCACGTCCGCATCGAAGCTCCTCGGCCTGCCCATGCGGCCACCGTAGTGATTATTTGACCTCGGGGTCAACTACTCGGGCAGTCGCAGCGAGAGGTGGGCGGACAGCGAGCGCAGGAAGTCCGGGGCGTCGAAGACCGCACCCGCGGAGACGACGCCGGCGGCCCTGGTCCGCCCGGTGAGGATGCGGTCGACGGCCTCCACCGCGAGCGGCGCGCTGACGGCGTAGATGTCCCGGCCGGCGGCGCTCGCACGGCGTTCCGCGCCGCCGGAGCGGACGAGGACGTCGACCACGAAGGTCTGCGCGGAGCGGCCGCGCCCGTCGACGGCGGCCGGTGCCGGAGCGCCGGGAGCGGACAGGTCCGCGGCCGCCCGCGCCGTCATGTAGGTGCGCACCTCCGGAACGGTCAGGTGGCTGGGGACGGTGACGACGTCCGCCATGGTGAACTCCCCGAGGACGCTGCGCGGGCCCAGCGGAGCCGGGAAGGGCCACTCCAGGAGCGGCAGGGCGTCGTCGTGGTGCTCCAGCCGGCCGCCGGTGTAGCGGACCCGGCGCCCGCCCCGCCGCCGGGCCGAGACCGCGCCCGCCGCGAGCGTTCCGGCGGTGGGGTGCCAACTGCTCAGTCCGTAGGCGATGTGCGCCTCGTCCGCGGCCGTCCGGTCGCCCAGCGCGGTGGTCACCAGCAGGTCGCCGAGGGCGCCGAAGAAGGCCATCGCCGGGACCACCACGGTGCCGGCGGCGACGGCGCGCCGTGCGAAGCGCGCGAAGGTGTCGAGGTTCGCCTCGATCTCGGCGGCCACGTCGACGTACGGGATGCCGGCCCGCAGCGCCGCCTCCACCAGCGGGGCGGCGGTCGTGGCGAAGGGGCCGGCGCAGTTGATCACGGCGGCCGCGCCGTCCAGCGCGCGGTCGAGCGAGGCCGGATCGTCGACCGACGCCCGGCGCGCCTCGGAGCCCGGCCGCGCCTGCGCCAGTGCCAGCAGCCTGTCCGGGGCGCGACCGGCGAGCAGCGGGCGGTACCCGCGCTCGTGCAGTTCCGCGACCACGAACCGCCCGGTGTGCCCGTAGGCCCCGTACACCGCCACGTTCCGACCCGGTTCCATGTCCGCTCCCACGTCCTCGAAGTGATCCGCCGAGGAGATCCTGTCCCGGCCGCCGACCGGAGCCCAGTGTCCGGAACGCCATGAGCCGTACACTTCCGGACATGAGTCCGGTCCCGCGCTCCGTCGCGATCGCCACCACCGACGGGATGCTGCACTTCGAGCTGGCCCTGGCCTACGAGGTCTTCGGCTCGCCCCCGGACGCCGTGCCGGGCCCCTGGTACGACGTCAGCCTGTGCGGCACCCGGGCCGTCCGGGCCGGCCGGTTCCTGCTGGAGCCGGACTGCGGGCTCGACCGCCTGGCGCACGCCGGCACCGTGATCGTCCCCGCCCTGGCGGAGGTCGACGGCGAGCCGCCGGCCGAGCTCGTCGAGGCGGTGCGCGCGGCCCACGAGGCGGGCGCCCGGGTGGTCTCCCTGTGCACGGGCGTCTTCGTGCTCGCCGCCGCCGGGCTGCTGGACGGGCTGCACGCCACCACGCACTGGGCGCACACCGGGCAGCTGGCCGCGCGCTACCCCCGGGTGAAGGTCGACCCGGACGTGCTCTACGTCGACAACGGCACCGTGCTCACCTCCGCGGGCAAGACCGCGGCCATGGACCTGTGCCTGCACCTGGTCCGCCGCGACCACGGTTCGGCGGTCGCCAACGTGGTCGCCCGCCGCCTGGTCGTGCCGCCCCACCGGGCCGGCGGCCAGGCCCAGTTCGTCGTCACCCCGGTGCCCGCCCGGGACGGCCACCCGCTGGCCGAGCTGCTTCCCTGGATCATGCGGCGGCTGGACCTGCCGCTCACCGTGGAGGACCTCGCCCGCCGGGCGAACATGAGCTCGCGCCACCTGGGCCGCCACTTCCGCGCGGTGACCGGCACCACCCCGCTGCAGTGGCTGCTGACGCAGCGGATCCGCCGCGCGCAGGAACTGCTGGAGACGACGGACGACAGCGTCGACGGCATCGCCGCGGCCTCGGGCCTGGGCACGGCGACCACGCTGCGCCGCCACTTCCACCGCACGGTCGGGGTTCCGCCGGACACCTACCGCCGCACCTTCCGGCGACGGGGTGACGGGGAATATCGGGACGGGTAGTATCCCGATTGTGCTGATGGGCGAAGGCGTCGAGTGGGGGCTGCACTGCTGTCTGGCGCTGGCGTGGCTCGACGAGCAGGCGCCGATCCCGGCCGGGCGGCTGGCGGAGATCTTCGAGCTGCCACCGGTGTACCTGAAGAAGCGGCTGCAGCCGCTGGTGCGGGCCGGGGTGCTGGCCTCGGTGGCGGGCGCGCGCGGCGGGTACCGGCTGGGGCGGGCGCCCGAGCGGATCACCCTGATGGACGTCGTCGCGGCCGTCGAGGGGACGACCGAGGCGTTCCGCTGCACCGAGATCCGGCAGCGGGGCGCGGGCGTGGAGGCGCGTGCGGGGGAGTTCGCCGAGCCCTGCGGCGTCGCGGGGGCGATGCGGCGCGCCGAACTCGCCTGGCGACGGGAGCTGGCCGCGCAGACGATCGCCGACCTGCTCGCCGTCAGCCCGGCCGGCGCCCCGGACCGGATCCGCCGGTACCACGAGCGCCTCGGCTCCTGACCGCACGTCGATCACGGGCCCGGCCGGGCGGCCGGGCCCCTTCCGGGAGGGGAATCGGGATGTCCGATGTCTCGTTAGGGTCCGAGGTCCCGCCGAGGGCCGAGGTCCCGCCGAGGTCCGGTGCCGCGCCGAGGGCCGTGCCGGTGCTGGCGCTCGGCACCTTCGCCGTCGGCACCGACGCCTTCGTGGTGGCCGGCTTCCTGCCCGAACTCGCCGTCGACCTCGGCGTCTCCACGGCCACCGCCGGACAGGCCGTCACCGTCTTCGCGGCGGCGTACGCGCTGCTCTCCCCGGTGCTCGCCACCCTGACCGCCCGGCTGCCGCGCCGCCGCCTGCTGGTCGGCGCGCTCCTCGGCCTCGGCGCCGCCAACCTCGCCTCCGCCCTCGCGCCGGACCTCGCCGTGCTGCTCGCCTCCCGCATCGCCGCCGCGGCCGCCGCGGCGGCGTTCACCCCCAACGCCGGCGCCGTCGCCGCGTTCCTGGTCCGCCCGGAGCGCCGGGCCCGGGCGCTGGCCGCGGTGGTGGGCGGGCTGACCGTGGCCACGGCCCTCGGCGTACCGCTCGGCGGCCTGGCCGGGCAGTGGACGGGCTGGCGCTGGGCGCTCGGCGCGGTGGCGGGGCTGGCGGTGCTGGTCGCGGGGGCCGTCGCCGTGCTGCTGCCGTCCCTGCCGGGCGGCCCGCCCGTCCCCCTGCGCGCACGCCTCGCCGTGCTGCGCCGCCCGGCGGTACGGGCGATCCTGCCGCTGACCGTGCTCGGCATGGCGGCGGCGTACACGGTGTACGCGTACAGCGTCCCGGCCCTGGCGGCGGTCGGCCTGACGGCCGGGGGCGCGTCGTGGGCGCTGGCCCTGTACGGCGTCGGCGCGGTCCTCGGCAACCTCGCGGCCGGCCTCGCCACCGACCGCCTCGGCGGCGTCAGGGTGCTGACGGCGGGCTACCTGGTGATGGCCGGGGGCCTGGCCGGCCTCGGCGCCCTGGCCGCGAGCGGGACGCGCGCACCGGTGCCGGTCGGACTGCTCATGATCGCCTGGGGCGCGGGCAGTTGGTGCCAGACCCCGCCACAGCAACACCGCCTGATCGCGGCCGCTCCCGGCGAGGCCCCGTTGGTGGTCGCGCTGAACTCCTCGGCGATCTACGGAGGGATCGGCTCGGGTACGTTGGTCGGCGGCCTGACAGCCGGGCCGGGGGCGACCACGATGTACGCGACGGCCGCCGGCCTGGCACTCGTCGCCCTTGCCTACCTGCTGCTGACGGCAGGAGAACGGACCCCGAGCTCATGACCGACGACCTGGCGCTCCCGACCACCGGTCTCGCGCGCCGCACCCTGACCTACGCCCGGGGCCTGCTGCCCGCCGCGCTCTTCCACCACAGCGTGCGGACGTACCTCTACGGACGCCTCCTCGGCGAGCGGCGCGGTCTGCGGGCGGACCACGACTACGACGACGAACTGCTCTTCCTGGCCTGCATCCTGCACGACTGCGGGCTCAGCACGGAGGGCAACGGCGACCAGCGGTTCGAGCTGGACGGCGCCGACCTCGCCGTCCGCTTCCTGACGGGGGAGGGGGTGGCGGCGGACCGCGCGGAGGTGGTGTGGGACGCGATCGCGTTGCACATGGACCGCGAACTCGCCGAGCGGAAGCGCCCGGAGATCGCCCTCGTCGCCGTGGGCGCGGGCTTCGACCTGGGTGGTGCGCCGGAGAAGCTCCCGCCCGGATACGCGGACCGCGTCCACCGGACGTTCCCACGCCTGCACGCGGCGGCGGTCCTGCACGACGCCGTCGTCGGCCAGGCCCGCGAAAACCCCCGGAAGGCCCCGCCGTTCACGATGCAGGGCGAACTCGTCCGGCAAGCGTCCGGCGGGACCTGGCCGAGCTGGGAACAGCTCGCCCGATCGGCGGGGTGGAACGACTACGAGGGCTACCGGTCCGACCCGCCGACCGCGGGCCGGGACCGGGTCCCGGGTGGTTGCGAGCCGCTCGGGCCCGCGCCGCAGCCGTGAGGCTTCTCCCGCCGGCCCGGGGGGCGGGGCGGCGTCAGCGGGTGGCCGGCGTCCGGTCGAGGCGGAGGTCGGGGCCGGTGAGGGGGAGGGGCGGCAGCGACGGCGGGGCCGCGAGGGCGGTCGCGCCGGCCGGCGGGTCGCAGAGGGTCTTGACGATCAGCGAGCCGATCGGCTGACCGCTCGCCGAGGTGTCCTTGCCCAGGAACGGGTTGTGCGACAGGGCGAACTGCCGGCGCCCGTCGCGGCTGCCCAGCAGCAGGGTGCTCCAGCCGGGGAGGCTGCCGTCGTGGCCCCAGGCCGGCTCGCAGCCCTCGCCCAGGTCGAGCCGGAGCACGCCGAGTCCGTACCGGCCGCCGTCGATGGTGGTCGGCACGGTGTCCGTCAGGGCGGCCATCTCGGCCGGGCGCAGCAGCCTGCCGCCGAACAGGGCGGCGTGGAAGCGGTCGAGGTCGGCGGTGGTGGAGATGCCGTTGCCGGCCGCGTCCACGAGGCTGGGGTTGAGCCGGGTGACGTCGGCGGGGCCGGTCGGCATGTCGACGTACGCGTGGGCGTGGGGGCCGCCGAAGCCGGTCCCGGAGCCCGGGAACAGGGTGTCGTCCAGGTGCAGCGGCCGGACGATCCGGCGCTCGACCTCGCGCTGCCAGGTGTGCCCGGTGACCTTCCGGATGATCATGCCGGCGAGGACGTAGTTGGTGTTGGAGTAGTGCCAGCCCTGCCCGGGCGCGAAGTACGGCGGGTGCTCGGCGGAGACCGCGGCCAACTGCTGCGGCTGGTAGTCCCGGTAGCGCCACGTCCCGTACACAAAGTCCTGGAGGTCCGCCTCGCTCCTGATCTGGAAGCGCTCGTCGTCCGTGTAGTTGAACAGGCCGCTGGTGTGGTTGAGCAGCTGCCGGACGGTGATCGCCGCGCCGTTCGGCACGACGCCCGGCAGATGGCGCTCGACCGGGTCGTCCAGCCGGAGCCGGCCCTCGCCGACCAGTTGGAGGACGACCGTCGACACGAAGGTCTTGGTCACGCTGCCGATCCGGAACCGGCCGTCCGGCCCGGCCGGCTGCCCGGTGGCCAGGTCGGCGGTCCCGGCGGCGCCGCGCCACGGGGAGCGGCCGGCGATGCGGATCTCGGCGAGCGCGGCGGTCATCCCGCCGTGGTCCACGAGGTCCCGCAGCTCCTGCTGTCCGTCGACGCGCGGACGACGTTCCGCCGTGGACCCGGTTCCGGCGGCCGGCGCGTCCGCCGCCACCGCCGCCGGGGCGAGGGCGAGGACGGTGGCCCCGGCCAGGGCGACGGCGGCGAGCCGCGTCCCCAGCCGGTCGCGCAGGTGCGACGTCCGAGCCTGAACGATGGTCATGGTGCCCGCCCCTTCCCGCCCGGCGGCCCCGGGCCGTCGGCACCACGATCGCATCGGCCGTACGCCCCGCGCGTCCTCCTCCGGTGGCCGTCGCCGTGCACCGGCGGGGGAGGTGACGCCGGATCAAATCATCGCCAGGTGGCTTGACTCGGCCGTTCCCGCTGGCAGGGACGCCGGCCGTGGCGCCGGGACGGACCGGTGTTGCCCGATCGTTCGATCGTACGTGAATATACGTACCGTCAGATGCCGCGGCCTCACCGAGATCGAGGAGTACCTTCGCATGCCCGTGACACCGATCGGTCCCGCCCGCCCGGGCTGGACGCTGTTCCTGCTGGCCCTGGGGCAGACCGTGTTCGCCCTGGACCTCAACATCGTCTTCGTCGCCCTGCCCGAGATCGGCACCGACCTCGGCTTCCCCGGCCAGACCCAGCAACTCGTGGTCAGCGCCTACGTCGTCTTCGCCGGGGGCTTCCTGCTGCTCGGCGGCCGCGCCTGCGATCTGCTCGGGCGGCGGCGGGTGTTCATCGGGGCGCTCGTGCTCTACGCGCTGTCCTCGCTGGCCGGCGGGCTGGCCCGGTCGCCCGAGCTGATCGTGGGCGCCCGCATCGTCCAGGGGGTCGGCGGGGCGCTGCTGCTCCCGTCGATCCTCTCGCTGGTCAACACGCTGTTCGAGGAGGGGCCGCGGCGCAACCGCGCGCTCGCGGTGTGGGGCGGGGCGGGCGCCAGCGGACTGACCCTGGGCGCCCTGCTCGGCGGGGTGCTGACGGAGGGGTTCGGCTGGCCCGCCGTGTTCTTCGTCAACGTGCCGCTCGCCGGGGCCGTCGCGGTCGCTGCGGTGTTCGTGATCCCGCCCGACCCGGCGCGCGGCGGGCGCCGCCGCTTCGACCTGCCGGGGGCGCTGACCGTGACCGCGGGTGCCACCCTGCTGGTCTTCGCCCTGGTCGAGGGTCCCGAGCGCGGCTGGGCCGATCCGTGGATCCTCGGCACCCTGGCGGCCTCGCTCGTCCTGCTCGCCGCCTTCGGCGTCATCGAGACCCGCAGTGCCGACCCGCTGATGCCGTTCCGGCTGTTCCGCAACCGCAGCCTGAGCGCCGGTGCGGCGATCACCTTCCTCTACATGGCCACCTTCGGCGTCCTGCCGTACTTCCTCACCGTCCTCCTGCAGAGCGTGCACGGCTACAGCGCGCTGCAGACCGGGCTCGCCTTCCTCGCCCCCTCGCTGGCCATCGCCGCCGGTACCCAGCTCGGCGAGCGGCTGACCACCCGGGCCGGGCTGCGGCCCACCCTGCTCGGCGGGTTCGCGGTCGGCGCCGCCGGGACCGCGGTGCTGGCCGCGGGGTTCGACGCCGAGGCCGGCTACCTCGCGCTGCTGCCCGGGCTGGTGGTCTCCGGGGTCGGCCAGGGCGTGGTCTGGACGGCCATGTGGATCGCGGCGGCCGCCGGGACCGCCGCCCATGAGCAGGGCATCGCCGGGGGCGCGGCGTCGACCACCATGAACCTCGGCAACGCGATCGGCCTCGCACTGTTCACCGCCGTCGCCGACGCGGGCGCCGACGGGCCGGGCGCCGGGGAGCTGGCCCGCGCCACGGCGGACGGCGGGTTCCTGGTGGTCCTGCTCACGGCGGCGGGGATGCTGCTGGGCCTGCTGCTCGCGCTGACCCTGCGTCCGGCGCGCGCCGCCGGCTGAGCGTCGCCCGTCGCGGAGTGACGATGCGTCAATCATCAACGGCAGGGCTGGTCATGGCTGTGGAGGAAGCAAATCGGCGTCCAGGGCGTCAACCTGACTGACCGTCGGAGTCAGGGTGCGGCGCGGTCCGCCACGCATTCGGATGAACGCGCCGCTCGGATCCGGTCGCCGGCCGGCGATCGGTGCTACCAATGACCGTGCGCTCGGGCCCGAGCCGACGAATCCCCCCTGATGGCGCGTGCGTCGCATGCCCTCCCACCGTGAGAGAACGGAGCCCACCCCCATGGCCGTCGCACTCCGCAAGACCCTCGCCGTCGCCGCGCTGGCGCTGACGGCGTCCTTCCTGCCGACCGGTCAGGCGGGGGCGTCCGACACCGCCACGCCGTCCCCGCGCATCCCCGGCCGCTACTGCCTGGCCGACGCCTGGGGCACCCCGAACGTCTCCACGAAGCCGTGCGACGCCAACGACCAGGGCCAGCACTGGACGCTCGCGGGCCAGCAGATCTCGCTCAGCAATGCGCGGGCCTACTGTCTGGCCAACGCCTGGGGAAGCCCGAACCTCTCGACCAAGCCCTGCGACCCCACCGACCAGGGGCAGTACTGGACCGTCTCGGGCCAGCAGATCTCCCTCACCTTCGCGCCGGCCTACTGCCTGGCCGACGCCTGGGGCACCCCGAACGTCTCGGTGAAGCCGTGCGACGTCAACGACCGCGGTCAGCACTGGGTGGTCTTCAACGACCAGATCAGCCTGGCGCTCGTCTGACACGCCCGCGGGTGGTCCGCGTTCGCACGTCAGCCGGCGGCCGGGTCCCGGCGTGCCTCGTGCGGTTCGTCCTGCCGTTCCTCCTGGCGTTCCTCCTGGCGTTCGTCCTCGCGGGCGCCGGAGAGGACGGCGTCGAGGAGGCCCGGGTAGCGGGCGTCGAGATCGTCGCGGCGCAGGCGCAGCAGGTTCTCCCGGCCGGAGGGCTGCTGGTGGATGACGCCGCTGTCGCGCAGCACCCGCCAGTGGTGGGTCATCGTCGACTTGGCGGTGATGCCGATCGCGGTGAGCACGCTCCCGCAGTTGTGCGACCCGCCGCCGTCGAGGACGCGGACGGCGGAGAGGCGGACCGGGTTGCCGAGGGCGGTCAGGACGTGTTCGATCCGGATCTGCTCGCGGGCGGGGTGGCGGTAGCTCATGGCCCCACCGTAACGCGAGGGTTGACGGGAGCCCCAGGCCGCCGTCGGCCCGCACCGCCTGGTGTGCCGCCCGTCCGCCGCACCCCCGTGAACCACGGGCGGGGTGCGGCGGACGGGTGTCGGGCGTGCGGGGTCAGGAGTGGATGCCCTGGCCGGGGGTGAGGATCCCGGCCGGGTCGAAGCGGTGCTTGGCGGCCACCGCGCGCCCCCACTGGGCGCCGTAGTGGCGGCGCCACTCGGTGCGCGTGACGTCCGGGATCGCGCCGATCAGGTAGCGCTTGCCGCCCAGCGACACCGCCAGGTCGTACAGCCGGCGGTTGCGCCGCAGCGCGGCGGCGTGGTCGGCGCCCGGGAACGGGAACGACAGCAGGTCGAAGTGGAAGCCGACCGGCTCCTCCGGCATCACGGTCATCGGCCGGGTGAACACCTCGGTGCGGAACGGGTAGAAGAGCAGCAGGCCGGCGCCCAGGTCCTCCGGCGTCAGCAGCGCGGTGGCCTCGCGCATGAACGCTTCGGTGGTCGACGCGGGCAGGAACAGGCTCAGCCACGGCTTGGGCTGCGACCAGAGTCCGGCCGACTGCAGGTACCCGGCGAAGGCGTCCACCCGGAACGCGTACTCGCGTGCGGTCTGGTCCAGGAACGTGGTGTCGGCCGCCACGCAGCGCAGGCCGCGCACCAGCGCGGCCCGGTCCGGCGCGGCGGTGCCGTCGTAGTGGACGACGCCCTCCACCTTGTAGCGCCAGCCGGTCCCGGCGGCGTTGCGCGAGACATCGCCGACGTGCAGGTCGAAGCGCCGCTCCAGCATCAGCTTCCGCTGGTCCGCGAGGTAGTCGGCCAGGTCGTCGTAGAAGAGGTTGAGCACCAGCGCCCGCTCGTGGGCCCGCACCAGGCGCAGGGTGGCCCGGACGATGAGGCCGGCCTGCCCGCCGCCGCCGAGCACGGCCTCGAACAGCTCGCGGTTGGTGCTCGCCGAGGCTGTCACCAGCCGGCCGGTGCCGGTGACCACGTCCACCGACTCGACCGTGTCCGTCTGGAAGCCGTACCGCTGCACACCGCCGCCGATGCCGCCGACGCTCAGCGTGCCGCCGACCGACAGGTGCAGGTAGTCCGTCAGGGTGGGCGGCATCCAGCCCTGGGCGAGCGCGGCGTCGGTCAGCTGCGCCCAGGTGACGCCCGCCTCGACCACGGCGCGGCCGGGGGTGATCCGGACGATCCGGTTCAGCGCGCGGGCGTCGATCGCGACGCCGCCGCGGGCGGCGGCCTGGCCGTAGCTGGAGTGCGACTCCAGCCCGGTCGCGCCGGTGCCGCTCTGGCCGTTCATCGCGACCGGGATGCGGTGGCGATGGGCGAAGGCGACCAGCGTGGCGACGTCGCCCACCGAGCCCGGGTGCAGGACGGCGCGCGGCGCGGAGGTCACCAGGTGCCCGAAGTCCCCGCCGAACCGGGCGAGCGTCCCGGCGTCGGCCACCAGGGTCCCGTCCAGCCGGGGCAGTGCGGCGAACGTGGCGTCGGCCGCGCCGGCGGGTGCCCCGGCCGGGGTCTCGGCGGTGCCGGCGTCGGCCGCCCCGACGGCCCAGGAGCGGCCGACGGTGTTCCAGCCGACGACGGTGGCCGCCGCGCCGACGATCACACTGCGGCGGGGCAGGGCTGAGTTGCTCATTACAGAAATCTCCGATCAATCGTCATATGAGCAGTGTTGTATCGCAGGCGGCACGTACACGCGCAATAGGCCCGACCTGAACACTTCGGTGACGGTCCGTCCGGTCCGCCGTCGGGTCGGGGTGGGGAGCGGTCTACACCACGTCGGGCGGTGGGGACAAGATCCGGACACCTCCCGGCCCCGGCCCCGACGCGGTGGCCAGCGGGAACGGCGGACCGTCCGGGCACGGGCGGACGGGCGCGGTGGCCGGAAATCCGGTTGTCCGGCCCCGGTGATCGAGGGAGAGTGGAGTCGTCGGGATCAAGGAACGACAACCGAGGGCGAGCTGGGCCTGGGAGAGCCCAAGGGCCTGTAAAGCCCCCGCTTCGGCTGTGGTGGTTCGAATCCATCCTCGCCCACCTCGGTGACCGCCCCGGGCCGTACCCACGGCCCGGGGCGGTGCGCTTCCGGCCCCGGGCCGCCACCGGACCGCCCCGGACCGGGACCGGATAGGCTCGGCCGCATGTTCGTCCTGGAGCTGACCTACACCGCGCCGCTGGACCGCATCGACGCGCTGCTGCCCGCCCACGTCGAGTGGCTCGGCCGCCACTACGGGAACGGCACCTTCCTCGCCTCCGGCCGCAAGGTGCCCCGCGACGGCGGCGTCATCCTCGCGGCGGGGGAGGACCGGGCGGCGATCGAGGCGCTCGCGGCCACCGACCCGTTCGCCGTCGAGGGCCTGGTGGCGTACCGGGTGACGGAGTTCCTCGCCACCGGCGTCGCGCCCGCCCTGGAAGCCCACCGGCAGCAGCTCCCCGCCTGAGCACCCGGCCGCCCGCTACCCGGACGGGGCCGCCCCGGTTCGGCGACCGGTCGTGCACTGGCTACGATCGGTGAGCACGGGGCAAGGAAGCGTCGGGCCACGGGCCGGCGCACGGCGAGAAATCCAGTGGGAGTAGACGATGGCACACGCACGGGCCGGGCAGCCGGCGCAGCCGGGCGACCTGGTGGACGTGGCGCGGCTGGTGACGGCGTACTACACGCTGCACCCGGACCCGGAGGAGCCCGGCCAGCGGGTCGCGTTCGGCACCTCCGGCCACCGGGGCTCCTCGCTGGACGCCGCGTTCAACGAGGACCACATCGCCGCCACCACCCAGGCGATCTGCGAGTACCGCGCCGCGGAGGGCATCACCGGCCCGCTGTTCCTCGGCGCCGACACCCACGCGCTGTCGGAGCCCGCGCAGGCCACCGCGGTCGAGGTGCTGGCGGCCAACGGCGTGACCGTCCTGCTGGACAGCGCCGACGGCTACACCCCGACCCCCGCCGTCTCGCACGCGATCCTGACCCACAACCGGCGCAACCCGCACTCGCTCGCCGACGGCATCGTCGTCACCCCCTCGCACAACCCGCCCCGCGACGGCGGCTTCAAGTACAACCCGCCGAGCGGCGGCCCGGCCGGCTCGGAGGCCACCGGCTGGATCCAGGACCGCGCCAACGCCCTGATCCGCGAGGGCCTGCGCGGCGTCAAGCGGGTCCCCTACGCGCGCGCCCTGGCCGCGGCCACCACCGGCCGCCACGACTACCTCACCGCCTACACCGAGGACCTGGTCTCCGTCCTCGACCTGGACGCCGTCCGCGCGGCCGGTCTGCGGATCGGCGCCGACCCGCTCGGCGGCGCCTCCGTCGCCTACTGGGGCCGGATCGCCGAGACCCACCGCCTCGACCTGACCGTCGTCAACCCGGTCACCGACCCGACCTGGCGCTTCATGACGCTGGACTGGGACGGCAAGATCCGGATGGACTGCTCCTCGCCCTCCGCGATGGCCTCGCTGATCTCCCGCCGCGACGAGTACGCCATCGCCACCGGCAACGACGCCGACGCCGACCGGCACGGCATCGTCACCCCGGACGGCGGCCTGATGAACCCCAACCACTACCTCGCGGTCGCCGTCGACTACCTCTACCGCCACCGCGCCGAGTGGCCCGCCGACGCGGCCGTCGGCAAGACGCTGGTGTCCTCCTCGATGCTCGACCGGGTCGCCGCCGACCTGAAGCGCGAGCTGGTCGAGGTGCCGGTGGGTTTCAAGTGGTTCGTCGACGGCCTGCTGGAGGGCTCGATCGCCTTCGGCGGCGAGGAGTCGGCCGGGGCGTCCTTCCTGCGCCGCGACGGCGGGGTGTGGACCACCGACAAGGACGGCATCCTGCTCGCGCTGCTCGCCGCCGAGATCACCGCCGTGACCGGCCGCACTCCCAGCGAGTACTACCGCGACCTCACCGACCGCTTCGGCGCGCCCTCGTACGCCCGGGTGGACGCTCCGGCGGACCGTGAGCAGAAGGCGCTGCTGTCCCGGCTGTCGGCCGAGCAGGTCACGGCCGGGGACCTCGCGGGCGAGCCGGTCACCGCGGTGCTCACCGAGGCCCCGGGCAACGGCGCGGCCATCGGCGGCATCAAGGTGTGCACCGAGAACGCCTGGTTCGCCGCGCGTCCCTCCGGGACCGAGGACGTCTACAAGATCTACGCCGAGTCCTTCCACGGCCCCGAGCACCTGGCCCGGGTCCAGGAGGAGGCCCGCACGCTGGTGAACGGGGTGCTCGCCGGTCCGGCCAACGGCTGACCCGCGCACGCTGCGGCGGCCGCGCCCGGCGGGTGACCC
>NZ_JBHYUU010000060.1:0-39699 GCF_042749955.1 Kitasatospora sp. NPDC059462
GCCCGGTGGGCCCTGGGGCGCCGGCCGGCCGTACGACCCGGCCGTCGAGCGGCCCGCCGTGCTCGCCTGGCTGACCGGCGCGGACTGGCGCCCGGCGCTGCGCGCGGTCGTCGCGCCAACCGCCGTGCTGCTGCTGGCCGCGCTCGTCGTCGCGATCCCGGAGAACCTCTTCCCCTACACCCCCGTCCTCGACGCGCCCTCCTACGGCACGCGCTTCGGCACCGCGCTGGCGATCGTCCTCGGCGCCCTCGGCGCACCGTTCCGGCTGGACGTCGGCGCCGGCGGCCCGGCCGGCCTCGCGCACGGCAGCGAGGTGCTGGTCCGCGCGGTGCCGCTGACCGTCACCGTGCTGTGGCTGCTCGCGCTCTGGCCCGGCCTGCGGATCGGGGCGCGCCGTGAGCAGGAGCGCACCGGTGCGCAGCAGACCCGTCGGCAGGCGGCCGGCGAGGCCGTGCGCACCGCCGTGGTCGCCGCCGCGGTGACCGTGCTGCTCGGCCTGGTGGGCGGCGCCGCCTGGCACCCGGGCGACCGCTTCGACCTGGACCCCGGCTCCGGGGCGGTCGGCCGGATCGGCTACGAGTCCTCGGCCGGCTGGGCCGAGGCGGCCGGCTGGACGGCGCTGCTCGCCGGGCTGCTCGCGTTCGCCGTGTACGGCACCGACGCGCTGCGCTGGGCGGCCTGGCGCAACCGGGCGGTGCGCGGCTGGGCGGTCGCCGGGCTGGCGGCCGGCCGCGCGCTGGCGGTCTCGGTGGGCCTGGCGTCGGCCGTCGGACTGGTGGTGACCGTGGTCCTGGGCGACGACGACGGCGTCGGCGGCGAACTGACCACGAGCGCGACCGCCTTCCTGCCCAACGTCGGCCTGATGCTGCTCGGGCTGGGTTCCGGGGCGACCTTCCGGACCAGCAGCGAGGCGCCGGCCGCCCGCGACTCGGACTGGTACCGGGAGCCGCGCGGCGTCGACGAGTACTCCTTCTTCGACCTGCACGGCGCGGACGGCGACTGGCGCTGGACCGGACTGCTCGCACTGGCCGCCGCCGCGGTGCTCGGCTGGACGGCGTACTGGCGGCGGCTGGACGCCGCGGACCGGCTCCGGCTGGCGCTGGTGTACGCCGCGGGCCTCAGCCTGCTGATGGCGGTGTCCGGGCTGCTGAGCTCCTCGAAGGCCACCGTCCGCTACCTGGGCCGCAGCCAGGACACCGGGTTCGAGAGCACGCTCTCCCTGGTGCCGTGGACGCTGCTGGTGGCCAACCTGGTCTGGGCGGCGGCCGGGGCGCTGGCGGTGCCGCCGCTGCTGGCGGCCCGCGACCGCCGGGCACAGGCGCCGTCGTCTCCGCCGCCGTCGTCGCCGGAGCGGTCGCCGGCCGGGGTGCCGGTGCAGTCCGACGGGGAGTACCCCGGTGCGCCGGTCGTCTCGGAGGTGATCGGCTCGGGCGGCGCGCGGCCGGACGACGGGCCGGCGGACGACGGGCCGGTGGACCCCGTCGTCTGGAGCCGGCGCCCGTAGCGGCGGTCCGGGGCGGGCCCGCGCGGCCGGCCCCGGGCAGGGCAAAGGGCCCCGCGGGGGAACGGGGCCCTTTGTCGTTCAGCACTCGGCGTCAGGGCCGCGCCGGTGCTGGGTGACGGCGCCGGGGGAGGAGCGCCGTCCGGACGGTTGGCCGGAAGGGATCGTGCGCCGGGGCCGCTCCGGCGGCGGGGGTGGGCCGGCGTGCGGGCGCACAGTGCCGTGGCGGCGGTCCGGCGGGCGCACACGCCTGCGTCGGACCAGGCTCACGGAGCGTGAGGTGGTGATCGTTGCCGCCGTGGGTCTCGGCGGCACGGGGCGGTACTCCACAGGGAGCCCTTCGGCCACCGGGAGAACCTCGTCCATGCAGCATCGTCCTGGACGAAGGGCTTGCTCTGCAACCGATTCGGCATGATTCGGTACAGGCCGTTTCCGGCCGGGCCGGTGGCCGGCCCGGGGCGGGGCCGCCGCGCCGGGTGCGGGGGCGGCCGAGGAGGGCCGACCGCAGTGATCACGGTGCGTGACGAAGCCGACCGGAGCGCACGGGGGACGTGCGCGGCGGCGCGGGGGACGGCGGGTGGTGTGCGCCGGGATCGCGGTGGGTGCGGCGGCCGGCTCCGGGCGTCCCCGGCGGCCGGCCGCCCCACCTCCTGGTCCAGTCGCGGCCGGGGTCGCTGTCCCCTGCTGGCCGGCCGCAGCACCCGCGCACGGTCCCACGGCGCGCCGCTCCCCGGCCGGGGCCGGTTCTCCGCGACGGCGCCACGTGCGCCGGTGGACTGGGGTGAGCTCCACGCGTGGTCCTGCAGTGCCGTACGGGGGCGCCCTGGCCGGGGCGGGGGCGACGCGTCTGGCGGGCGCGGCGCGGGTCGTACGGTCCGCCCGGAGCAACGAACCGGGCGCCGCGCCGGTCACGGCCGCCGGGGCGGGCAGACGAGTGAAACCGGCCAGCCCGGTAGACTCGGTGGCAGACCCCCGCCCGTCGCCCGCCGCACACCCTCCGTAGGGCGCGCCGCGCGACACCTTTCGTACCGCTGCCGGAAGGCCGTCTGTGTCCTCTGCTACTCCCGTCCAGTCCGCACCCGAGACCGACACCGTCCTGGTCGTCGACTTCGGTGCCCAGTACGCCCAGCTCATCGCCCGTCGGGTGCGTGAGGCCCGGGTCTACAGCGAGATCGTGCCGAGCAGCATGCCGGTCGCCGAGATGCTCGCCAAGAACCCGAAGGCGATCATCCTCTCCGGCGGTCCCTCGTCGGTCTACGAGGATGGCGCGCCGCAGCTCGACCGCGCGATCTTCGAGGCCGGCGTGCCGGTCTTCGGGATGTGCTACGGCTTCCAGCTGATGGCCACCGTGCTCGGCGGCACCGTCGACAACACCGGCGCCCGGGAGTACGGCCGCACCCCCCTGACCGTCTCGCGCACCGGCTCGACCCTGTTCGAGGGCGTCCCGGCGCAGCACTCGGTCTGGATGTCGCACGGCGACGCCTGCTCCGCGGCCCCCGAGGGCTTCACCGTCACCGCCTCCACCGACGTGGTGCCGGTCGCGGCCTTCGAGAACGACGAGGCCCGCCTCTACGGCGTCCAGTACCACCCCGAGGTGCTGCACTCCGACCACGGCCAGCAGGTCCTGGAGCACTTCCTGTACCGCGGCGCCGGTCTCGCCCCCACCTGGACCACCGGCAACGTGGTCGAGGAGCAGGTCGCGCTGATCCGCGCCCAGGTCGGCGACAAGCGCGCGATCTGCGGCCTGTCCGGCGGTGTGGACTCGGCGGTCGCCGCCGCCCTGGTCAACAAGGCCATCGGCGACCGGCTGACCTGCGTCTACGTCGACCACGGCCTGATGCGCAAGGGCGAGACGGAGCAGGTCGAGAAGGACTTCGTGGCCGCCACCGGCGTGCAGCTGAAGGTCGTGGACGCGCAGGAGCGCTTCCTCGACGCGCTGAAGGGCGTCAGCGACCCGGAGGAGAAGCGCAAGATCATCGGCCGGGAGTTCATCCGGGTCTTCGAGCAGGCGCAGGCCGAGATCGTCGCCGAGGCCGGCGAGCAGGGCGAGTCGGTCGACTTCCTGGTCCAGGGCACCCTGTACCCGGACGTGGTGGAGTCGGGCGGCGGCACCGGCACCGCCAACATCAAGTCCCACCACAACGTCGGCGGCCTGCCCGAGGACCTCCAGTTCGCGCTGGTCGAGCCGCTGCGCAAGCTGTTCAAGGACGAGGTCCGGATGGTCGGCCAGGAGCTGGGCCTGCCGGAGGAGATCGTCCAGCGCCAGCCGTTCCCGGGCCCGGGTCTGGGCATCCGGATCGTCGGCGAGGTCACCCGGGAGCGCCTGGACCTGCTGCGCGAGGCCGACGCGATCGCCCGCGAGGAGCTGACCGCGGCCGGCCTGGACCGCGAGATCTGGCAGTGTCCGGTGGTCCTGCTCGCGGACGTCCGCAGCGTCGGCGTCCAGGGCGACGGCCGCACCTACGGTCACCCGATCGTGCTGCGCCCGGTGTCCTCCGAGGACGCCATGACCGCCGACTGGTCGCGCCTGCCGTACGACGTGCTGGCCCGCATCTCCACCCGGATCACCAACGAGGTCCGCGACGTCAACCGCGTGGTGCTGGACTGCACCAGCAAGCCGCCGGGCACCATCGAGTGGGAGTGAGCACTCCCCGTCCCGGCCGGTCCTGACCGGTTCTGAACACCCGCGCCGCCGCCCCCGTACCAGGGGTCGGCGGCGCCGGTGGTTTCCGGGCCCCTGGTGGGACCTCCCACCGAAAGCGCTCATGAGCGGGCAGAATGCGTCCGGACCTGTCAGGCGGTGACGGGCCGGTGAGGGAAGGTGTGGGTCATGGCGGAGGCCAGCAGTTCTGTGGCGGCCGGGACCGTCGGCGACGGCGCGGCCGGGCCGGTCCAGGACGCCCCGGACGGCGCGGCCCCGGTGGGCGTCTCCGGGCGGATCGCCGCGTGGAAGGCGGCCGGCTCGCGGCTGGCGCTGCTGCCGCTGCGGATCTTCCTCGGCGTCACCTTCGTCTACGCGGCGCTCGACAAGCTCTCCGACAGCCACTACCTGGCCGGCTCCGGCGACCCGGCCTCGTTCCTGTCGCAGACCAGGGCCGTCCAGGACGCCAGCCCGATCGGCTTCCTGCTCGGCCCGGCCCTGCACCACCCCACCCCGTTCGCCCTGCTGGTCGCCTTCGGCGAGCTGGCGGTGGGCCTGGGCACCCTGCTCGGCCTCTGGGGCCGGCTCGCCGCCGCCGGCGGGGCCCTGATCAACCTCACCCTCTGGCTCACCGTCAGCTGGAGCGTCACGCCGTACTACCTCGGCAACGACCTCGCCTACCTGATGGCCTGGACGCCGCTGCTGCTGGCCGGCACGCCGTACCTCTCGGTGGACGGCTACCTCGCCCGGCGCTCCGCCCGGGACCGCCGGCGCGGCCTGCACGAGGACCACGTCCGGCGCCGGGCCCTGATGGACGGCGGCATCGCGGCCGTCGCGATGGGCGGGGCCGGGCTGCTCACCGGCTCGCTGACCGCCACCTTCGGGCGGGACGAGCCCACCGCGGCGGCGAAGCAGCCGGCCGCCCCGGCGCCGGCCGGCGCGCCGGTCACGGTGCCCGCCGCGAGCGTCCCGGTCGGCGGCTCGGCCCAGGTGAAGGACCCGGCCAGCGGGGACGCGGTCTACGTGGTGCAGCCCAAGGCGGGCCAGTACTGCGCGTTCTCCTCGATCTGCACCCACTCCGGCTGCGCGGTCGACGCGCCGAAGAACGGCCGGCTGTACTGCCCCTGCCACGGCTCCCGGTTCGACGCGGCCACCGGCGCGGTGGTGAACGGCCCGGCCACCAAGGCGCTGCCCCGGTACCGGGTCACCCAGGAGGGCGACCAGCTGCACCTGGGACCGCTGGAGAGCTAGCCTCCGCCTGGAGGACTAGCCCTCGCGGTCCTCCGGCCGGGAGCGGCGCACCGCCGCCGCCACCGCCCCGGCCAGGCCGCCCACGCCCAGCACGATGAAGGTCACCGGGATGACGATCCGCCCGTTCACCGAGACGTCGTTCACCGCCGCCACCAGGTAGAGCACCGCGATCGCGGTGAACAGCCCCCCGGCGATCAGCGAGAACAGGTCGAGCTGGTGCTTCCTCACTGCTGGACCACCTTGACGTTGCCGAGCCCGACCTTCAGCGTGAGGTCGAGCGTGCCCTTGGATGTCTGTCCGTTCGCCGGGAGCAGCTGGTAGGTGCGGTTCCCGGGCCCGTCGTCGTAGCCCTCGTGGCCCGTGACGCGGACCTCGACCAGGCCGATCTCGCTGCGCACGTTCACCGTCACGTCCGACGGGACCGTCACGGTCAGGTCGCCGGCGCCCAGTTCGGCCGTGGTGGCCAGGGTTGCGCCGGCCGGGTCGATCCCGCTGAGGTCCAGGCGCAGCGTGCCGACCCCCAGGGTGTACTTCGGTTGCAGCTCGGCGGCCGAGGCGACCTTCCAGTCGCGGTCGCCGGCCAGGTTCCCGGTGGTGACCGAGGACCCGCCGACCGCGGTCAGCGCCACGGTGAGCAGCAGGCCCGGGACCACCAGCCGCCGCGCCCGGCCGAACTTCGCGCCGAGCAGCAGGGTCAGCCCGATCACCAGCAGCGCGGTGGCCAGCACGCTGCCGGCCCGCACCGTCGCCCCGCCGTCGGCCGAGGCCGACCAGACGGCGCTGGCCGCGCCCACCGCCAGCAGCAGGCCGATCAGGCCGAGCGGGGAGCGCTCGCGCCGGTGCACCACCACGGGCGGGCGCGGCGGGGCCGGCGGGACGGGCCCGGCCTCCTTGCGCAGCGGGTCGCCCTGCGGCAGGTCGGTCCGCTGCCACCACGGCCGGGTCGGGGCCCCGGGCGGCGGGGCCGGGGGGCCGTAGGGCGGGGTCGGCGCGGCGCCGTCGTACGGGTTGCGCTCGGGGTGGCGCGGGTCCCACAGGTAGCCGGACGGGCCGGCGTGCGGGGTGTCGGCGGGGACGGTGCCGGCCTCGCGCGCGGCGGCGTGCCGGGCGCGGGCCTCCTCGTCCGCGGCCGGCTCCTCGGGCGGCCAGCGGTAGCCGCCCGCGGCCGCCCCGGCGGCTCCGGCGGCGGGGCCGGAGTCCGGGAAGTACCGGTCGTACGGGCCGCCCGGCCGTTCGCCGCCCGCGTACCCGTGGGGGTGGTGGTGCCGGTTCCGGCGGCCGCGGGTCCGGCCGCCGCGCCGGCGCTCCGGGTCGTAGCGGACCGCGAGGAAGACCAGCCCGGCGAGCAGCAGCAGCGGGAACAGCTGGTCGCCGTCGCCCATCGAGGAGAAGAAGACCCCGGTGCCGATCACGGTCAGCAGCACCGCGCCGATCGACTGGCCGTCCACCCGGCCGGTCAGCACCCGCTGGAGCTCGGTGCGCGCCCCGCGCCCGCCCTTGCCGTCCGCGCCCTGCTCGGTCGGCACGATCAGCCAGGCCAGGCCGTAGAGGAAGAGGCCGAGGCCGCCGGAGAGGCAGAGCACGACCGTCACGACGCGGAACACCACCGGGTCGATGTCGAGGTGGCGGCCGAGGCCGCCGCAGACGCCGGCCACCACGCGGTGGTGCTCGGCCCGGGTCAGCGGGGGTCGGTCCGGTGCGGGCGGGGTGCTCGTCCCGGCCTCGTGGAGCTCCTCTGCGCGGTGGTCTTCGGTCATGCCCACCATCCTGGTGGGTGCCGGACCCCCGCCCAACCGGTCCCGCCCCTGCTCGGACCCTGACTTGTCCCTGAGAAGCGTCAGGGCCCCACCCTGATGCGTCCGGGTCCGCCAGCGTGGAACCATCGGTGCCGTGGCAGCACCCGGTTCCGACTCCCGCCCCCTCGCCCCCGAGCCCGCCCCGCCCGGGGGCGGCGACCCGTCCGCGCCCGCCGACGGGAAGCCGCCGTACCGCCGGCTCTACCGCAGCCCGCAGGGACGGATGCTCGGCGGCGTCGCGCACGGCCTCGCCGTGCACCTCGGACTCCCCGTCAGCTGGGTGCGGATCGCCTTCGTGGTGCTGTTCTTCGCCCAGGGCCTCGGCGGGCTGCTCTACGCGGCGTTCTGGTTCGTGGTGCCGATCGGCATCGGCGAGCCGCGGGCCGGCGCGCACTGGGTCTACGTCAACGGCGCCTTCGTCCCGGTCGGTTCCTGGCAGGGGGGCAGCGGGGAGCTGAGCAAGGGCGGCCGCCGGTGCGGCGGGTGGATCGGCCGGCTGCGCGAGGTGCTGCAGCACGCCCTGCGCGGCGAGCCGGTCGAGGCGGGCGAGGGGGCCGCAGCGCCCGGCGCCCCGGCCTCCGGCCAGCGGCAGGGCGGGCTGGGCCAGCTGGCCGCGCTGGTGATGCTGGTGATCGGCGTGATCGCCCTGCTCAACGCGCTCAACGTGCAGACCGCCAAGCCGTACACCTGGCCGCTGCTGGCGATCGGCGTCGGTGTGGCGCTGGTCTGGCGGCAGGCCGACGACTCGCGCTGGCAGCGCTGGTTCGGCCTGGAGGAGGGCGAGAAGCGCCGGGGCGCCTTCACCCGGGTCGGCGCCGGCGTGCTGCTGGTGGTGGCCGGCATCATCGCCTTCCTCGCGACCCAGGGCAGCGGCTCGACGATCGGCTCGGTGATCGAGGCCTCGCTCGCGGTGCTGGCCGGGGTGCTGGTGCTGGTCGGCCCGTACGCGCTGCGGATGTGGCAGGACCTCGGCGCCGAGCGCACCGCCCGCATCCGCGCCCAGGAGCGCGCCGAGATCGCCGCCCACGTCCACGACTCGGTGCTGCACACGCTGACCCTCATCCAGCGCCGCGCCGAGGACCCGAAGGAGGTGCTGCGGCTCGCCCGCGCCCAGGAGCGCGAGCTGCGGCTGTGGCTCTACCGCCCGGAGGCGGTCGCCGAGCAGGCCCCGGACACCATGGCGGAGAGCCTGCGGGCGGTGGTCGCCGAGGTCGAGGACCGGCACGGCGTCCCGGTCGAGGTCGTGATCGTCGGCGACTGCCCGATGGACGAGCGGATCGCGGCCCAGATGCAGGCCGCGAGGGAGGCGACCGTCAACGCGGCCAAGTACGGTGGCGGGGGACCGGTCCAGGTCTACGCCGAGGTCGAGGGGAGGACCGTGATGGTGTTCGTCCGCGACCACGGCCCGGGCTTCGACCCGGACACGGTGCCCGAGGACCGGATGGGCGTACGCGAGTCGATCCTCGGCCGCATGAAGCGCAACGGCGGCACCGCACGGGTGCGGCCGGCGCCGGACGGCGGGACCGAGGTCGAGCTGGAGATGGAGAGAGCTGATGACTGAGGCAGCGCCGGAGCGCCGCGCGAGGGTCGTGCTGGTCGACGACCACCGGATGTTCCGGACGGGGGTACGGGCGGAGATCGGGCGCACCGAGACGACCGGCATCGACGTGGTCGGCGAGGCCGACGACGTGGAGTCCGCGGTCCGGGTGGTCGCCGAGACGCGGCCCGACGTGGTGCTGCTGGACGTCCACCTGCCCGGCGGCGGCGGCGTCGAGGTGCTGCGCCGCTCGGCCGGGCTGATGGGGGAGCAGGGGGGAGTGAAGTTCCTGGCGCTCTCGGTGTCGGACGCGGCGGAGGACGTGATCGGCGTGATCCGCGGCGGCGCCCGCGGCTACGTCACCAAGACCATCACCGGGACCGACCTGGTCGACGCGATCTTCCGGATCGGCGACGGGGACGCCGTCTTCTCGCCCCGGCTGGCCGGGTTCGTGCTGGACGCCTTCGCCGCCACCGACACCCCGCCGGTGGACGAGGACCTGGACCGGCTGACCCAGCGCGAGCGCGAGGTGCTGCGGCTGATCGCCCGCGGCTACGCGTACAAGGAGATCGCCAAGCAGCTGTTCATCTCGGTCAAGACGGTGGAGAGCCACGTCTCGGCGGTGCTGCGCAAGCTCCAGCTCAGCAACCGGCACGAGCTGACCCGCTGGGCGACCGCGCGCCGTCTGGTCTGAGCCCCGGTCCGCCCCGCCCGGCCCCGCGGTCCGGGCGGGGCGGACCGTGCGGGACGCCGTGGGAACCGTACTTTCGTATTCTCCGGATGTCCCGATATTCTCCGCGGGACCGTTCCGTCGTGCCCGCACCAGTCTCGCGGTGGGGCCGCTAGCCCCCGGTGAGTCCGATGTCCGCGTATGTGACGGAACCCTCCAGACCGCTGCCCGGCGACGGAGCGGGGCCGCCGAAGGAGGAAGCGCCCCGTCCGGCCCCCCGCAGGCCCCGGCTCTACGCCCTGGACGGCCTGCGGCTGGTGGCCGCGCTCAGCGTGCTGTCCTTCCACTGGACGGCGGACAGCGAGGTCCCGGAGATCTGGGGAGGGCGCGTCCCCGCCGACTTCATGCCGGAGATAGCCCGCTTCACCTCGTACGGCTGGCTCGGCGTGCAGCTGTTCTTCATCATCAGCGGCTTCGTCATCTGCATGAGCTGCTGGGGCAGGAAGCCCGGGGACTTCTTCGTCTCGCGGGTGGTGCGGCTGATGCCGGCCTACTGGGCGGGGGTGCTGCTCACCACCGCGGTGCTGGTCCTGGTCCCCACGCTCGGGCGGGCCGCGGCCAGGGACGGCATCGACCTGCGGACCGTCCTCTCCAACCTCACGATGTTCCAGGGGCCGCTGGGCACCAAGTACGTGGACGGCGTCTACTGGACGCTCTGGATGGAGCTGCAGTTCTACCTGATGTTCGCCGTGGTCGTCCGGATGGGCCTCAGCTACCGCCGGGTGACGGCGTTCTGCGGCATCTGGCTGGTGGCGTCGCTGCTGGTGCCCCAGGCCGGGAACCCGCTGCTGACCTCCTTCGTGATGCCGCTGGAGGCCCCGTACTTCATCGCGGGCGTGGCGATCTACCTGATGTACCGCTTCGGTCCGAACCTGATGCTCTGGGGGATCGTCGGCTTCACCTGGCTGATCTCGGTGACCCGCGCCGGCGAGCTGAAGAAGGGCTTCGAGGCCGCGGCCGGGCACCCGCTCTCGTGGAACGTGGTGGTCGCGGTGATCACCCTGTCGTACGTGCTGATCATCGCGGTGGCCCTCGGGTACTTCGGCTGGGCCCGGTGGAAGTGGCTGACCGTCGCCGGCGCCCTGACCTACCCGCTCTACCTGATCCACCAGGAGGCGGGCTGGACCATGATCCACTGGCTCCGCTCGCTGGGCGCGCGGAGCTCGGTGGCGCTCGGGGTGTCGCTCGTCGCGGCGCTGGTCGCGGCCTGGCTGCTGCACCGGCTGGTGGAGCGGCCGCTCGGCGACCTGCTGAAGCGCCGGCTGTCGGGGTCGATCGAGGCGATGCGCGCGGCCTCCGGCCCCTCCGGCCGCCGCCGGGCGGAGCCGGACCGGACGCCGTAGCGCGCGCTCCGGGCGCGTCCGGGGTGCGTCCCGGCGCCCCGGTCCGGCGGACGCCCGGGGCGCTCCGCCGGACCGGACCGGGTTGTCGGCGCGGGGCCATAGACTCGTCAGTGCCATGAGTAGCCTCTTTGACGACCTCCCGCTCCCCGGTTTCGAGGCCCCCGCCGCCGGGTCGAAGCAGCCCGCGCCGCCGATCGGCGAGGAGCCGCCGTACGAGGACGACGTCCCGTACGACGCCTACGAGGAGGCGATCCCGGACGGGCTGTTCCACACCGACCACGCCGCCGAGGCGGAACGGGACGCCTGGTACCGCAACGGCACCGCCCGCCCGGTCATCGACCCGGCCGCCCTGCTGGAGGGCATGAACGACCCGCAGCGCGAGGCCGTGCTGCACGCCGGCTCGCCGCTGCTGATCGTGGCCGGCGCCGGCTCCGGCAAGACCCGGGTGCTCACCCACCGGATCGCGTACCTGCTGGCCGCCCGCGGCGCGCAGCCCGGCGAGATCCTGGCGATCACCTTCACCAACAAGGCCGCCGGCGAGATGCGCGAGCGCGTCGAGCAGCTGGTCGGCCCGCGCGCCCGGGCGATGTGGGTCTCCACCTTCCACAGCGCCTGCGTGCGGATCCTGCGCCGCGAGTCCAAGCTGCTCGGCTTCACCTCGTCGTTCTCGATCTACGACGCGGCCGACTCGCAGCGGCTGATGGCCCTGGTCTGCCGCGACCTCGACCTGGACCCGAAGCAGTTCCCGCCGAAGTCCTTCACCGCCAAGGTCAGCAACCTCAAGAACGAGCTGATCGACGAGGAGACCTACGCCGACCAGGCCGCCAACCCGATGGAGAAGAAGCTCGCCGAGGCGTACTTCCTCTACCAGCGGCGGCTGCGCGAGGCCAACGCCCTCGACTTCGACGACATCATCATGACGACGGTGAACCTGCTCCAGGCCTTCCCCGACGTCGCGGAGCACTACCGGCGGCGGTTCCGGCACATCCTGGTCGACGAGTACCAGGACACCAACCACGCCCAGTACACGCTGGTCCGCGAGCTCACCGGCGGCGCGGTCGCCGACGCCCCGAAGCGCACCGTCGACGGCGACTGGGTGGACCCGGCGGCCGGGCGGCCGGCCGAGGTGCCGCCCGCCGAGCTGTGCGTGGTCGGTGACGCGGACCAGTCGATCTACGCCTTCCGCGGCGCGACGATCCGCAACATCCTCCAGTTCGAGGAGGACTACCCGAACGCCACCACGATCCTGCTGGAGCAGAACTACCGCTCCACCCAGACCATCCTGAGCGCGGCCAACGCCGTCATCGAGCGCAACGCCAACCGGCGCGAGAAGAAGCTCTGGACGGCCGGCGAGGACGGCGAGAAGGTCGTCGGCTACGTCGCGGACGACGAGCACGGCGAGGCCCAGTTCATCGCCGACGAGATCGACCGGCTCACCGACGCGGGCGCGGCCAAGCCCGGCGACGTCGCGATCTTCTACCGCACCAACGCGCAGTCCCGCGTCTTCGAGGAGGTGTTCATCCGGGTCGGCCTGCCGTACAAGGTGGTCGGCGGGGTGCGCTTCTACGAGCGCAAGGAGGTCAAGGACGTCCTCGCCTACCTGCGGGTGCTGTCCAACCCCGAGGACACCGTGCCGCTGCGCCGGATCCTCAACGTGCCCAAGCGCGGCATCGGCGAGCGGGCCGAGGCGATGGTCGACGCGCTGGCGGCCCGCGAGCGGATCTCCTTCGCGCAGGCGCTCCAGCGGGTCGACGAGGCGTACGGGATGGCCGCGCGCTCGGCGAACGCGGTGAAGAAGTTCAACGCGCTGATGGCCGGGCTGCGCCAGGTCGTCGCGTCCGGAGCGGGCCCGGCGGCCGTGCTGGAGGCGGTGCTGGAGGAGACCGGCTACCTGGCCGAACTGCAGGCCTCCACCGATCCGCAGGACGAGACCCGGGTGGAGAACCTCCAGGAGCTGGCCTCGGTCGCCCTGGAGTACGAGCAGGACCCGGGCGAGCGCCCGGACGCGGGCGAGGACGGCGCGCCGCCGGTCGGCTCGCTGGCGGACTTCCTGGAACGGGTGGCGCTGGTCGCCGACTCGGACCAGATCCCGGACGAGGACGAGGAGGGGCAGGGCGTCATCACGATGATGACCCTGCACACCGCCAAGGGCCTGGAGTTCCCGGTGGTCTTCCTGACCGGCATGGAGGACGGCATCTTCCCGCACATGCGGGCGCTCAACCAGGTCAAGGAGCTGGAGGAGGAGCGGCGCCTCGCGTACGTCGGGCTGACCCGGGCGCGGCAGCGGCTCTACCTGACCAGGTCGGTGCTGCGCAGCGCCTGGGGGCAGCCGTCGTACAACCCCGCCTCGCGGTTCCTGGAGGAGATCCCGGAGACGCTGGTCGAGTGGAAGCGCACGGGGGCGGCGTCGGCGCCGGCCTCGCGGGGCTTCTCGTCGGGGTCGTCCTGGGGCGGGAGGTCCTCGGGTGGGTCGGGCGGGTCGTCGCGCGGCGGCTCCTCGCGCGGTGCGTCGGCCGCGGCCTCGCCGAAGGCGGGCTGGGGACAGTCGGCGCGGCGCTCGGGCGCGGCGGCGGAGCGCGAGGTGGTCGCGCTGGCGGTCGGCGACCGGGTCACCCACGACACCTTCGGGCTGGGCACGGTGGTGGCCACCACCGGGGTCGGCGACAAGGCGCAGGCCACGGTGGACTTCGGCACGGAGGGGCGCAAGCAACTGCTGCTGCGCTACGCGCCGGTGGAGAAGCTGTAGCGGACCGGGGGCGCCGCGGCCCGCGCCGTGCTCAGCGCGGGTCGAGGCCCTGGGCGAGGAACCAGGGCAGCGGGTCGACGGGGGCGCCGCCGCCGGCCGGGCGGATCTCGAAATGCAGGTGCGGGCCGGTGCTGTTGCCGCTGCTGCCGACGAAGGCGATGACGTCGCCGGCCTTCACCGTGCCCTTGCGGATCTTGTACGAGCGCAGGTGGCAGTACCAGGCCTCGGTGCCGTCGGCCGTCTTGAGGATCGTCATGTAGCCGTACGACGGGTTCCACTGGGTGCGGATGGTGCCGTCGGTGACGGCCATCACCGGGGTGCCGCCGTCGACCGGGAAGTCGATGCCGGTGTGTCGCTTGGCCCAGTGGGTGCCGGCCGCGCCGAAGGCCTCGCCGATGCCGTGCTCGGCGACCGGCATCGAGATCGTGGGGCGGGCCGGTGCGGGCGGCGCCTGGTCGGTGGCGGCGGCCTGCGCGGCCGCCGGCCCGGCCTGGGCGGCCTGTCCGGCCTGTCCGGTGGCGTCGGGGGCGCCCTGGGTGGCCGAGAGCGCCTGGCGGGCGTCGCCGCGGGAGGCCTGGTCGGCCGCGCCGGCGGCCAGCGCCTGCTGGGCGGCCTGCGCGGCCTCGGTGTGCGCGGTGTCGGGCGCGTCGACGGCGCCGGCCTGCTCGGGGACCCGGCCGGCGGCCTGGGCGCGCTGCTGGTCGGCCTCGCCCTGGACGGTGACGGCCGCCGCGGCGGCGACGCCGAGCGCGGCCACCGAGGGCAGCGCGACCCGCAGCAGCGCCGTGCGGGTGGCGGCCCTGGCGGCGTCGCGGCGCTGGGACCGGGACTGCTCGCGGGCGGCGAGACGCAGTTCCGCACGGGTCGGGCGGGCGGCTGCTTCGGGAGCCATCGCGGCTGCCTCCTCGGTGGGCCTCGGGCGCGTCGTCGGGCGGGGAGCGGGGCTAAACGACCGAGACTGTAGCCGGAAGCCCGACATCCGGACAAAAGTCCGGATGTCAAGGGGCTGCGGGTGTGCGGTTGCGGGGTAGAACACGGACGGGTGGTGGGCGGTCTGTGATTTTCCCCTCGTCTTGAGGGGTGGCGCCGCCAACCCGGGCGGGTGGCGCTACCCTCCCCTCAGGTTGGTTATTGATCGTTAACCTCGCCCGAGCCCACGAGGTCCGGTGGGGATGGACGACGAGGTCCGGGAGGCAGTGATGGGTGTGTCAGGCCCGATCCGCGTGGTGGTCGCCAAGCCGGGGCTGGACGGCCACGACCGCGGCGCCAAGGTCATCGCGCGCGCCCTGCGCGATGCCGGCATGGAGGTCATCTACACCGGTCTGCACCAGACGCCGGAGCAGGTCGTCGACACCGCGATCCAGGAGGACGCGGACGGCATCGGCCTGTCGATCCTGTCGGGGGCGCACATGACGCTCTGCGCGCGGGTGCTGGAGCTGCTGAAGGAGCGCGACGCCGAGGACATCAAGGTCTTCTGCGGCGGGATCATCCCGGACGAGGACATCGTCGAGTTGAAGGCGATGGGCGTCGCCGACATCTTCACCCCGGGCACGCCGACCAGCGACGTGGTCGCCTGGGTCGAGGCCAATCTGCGGGCCGCAGGCTGACGGCCGCCGACGGGGCCGGTGCCGGGACACCTCGTCCGGCACCGGCCCCGTCGCGTTGCTCCGCCCGCCCGGCCGGTCGGGCCGGGCCGCCCGGTCAGGCCGCCAGTTCGGCGAGCATCGCCTCGCGGAAGCGCAGCGTCCCGGCCAGCCGGGCGAAGGTCTCGCCCCACGCGGTGGCGGGCGCGGCCCCGGCGGCCAGTGCCTCGACCGCCGCGGCGCTCCGCGGGGAGAGCGCGCGCTCGGTCATGCCGAGCACCCCGCTGTGGCTCCACGGGTAGGCGCCGGAGGCGGCGGCCCGGGCCAGCGCCTCGACCACCGCGGTGGACAGCGGCGGCGTCCACGGGGTGGCGCAGGCGCCGAGCAGCTGGAAGGCGTCGCCGAGGCCGTGCGCCTCGATGAAGGCGGCCGTCCAGGCGGCCCGTTCGGCGGTCGGGAGCACCGCGAGCAGTTTGGCGGGGGCGCCCGTCGCGCGGGCGGGGCGCCCGGGGCCGGGGACGGGCGCGGGGCCCAGCAGTGCGCGCGCCCAGGTGGCGTCCTGCTGGCGGACGGCGGCCCGGGCCCAGGCCTCGCGCAGGTCGTCGGCCCAGGTGCTGCTGGTCTCGTCGATGGCGTCGCCGACCCGCAGGGCCAGCAGCCGCTCGGGCGTCAGACCGGTGTGCCCGGACCACAGGGAGAGCGGCGCGGCGGCGATCACCTCGCCGAACCACCAGGCCCGTTCGCCGCGCCCGGTGGGCGACTTGGGCGGTATGCCGTCGCGCTGCATCGCCGGGTCGCAGGCGGTCGGCGGGGTGACCAGCAGATGCGTGCCGTGCTCGGACAGGCGCACGGCGCTGCGCGCGCGCTCGGCCATCCGGGCGGCCAGCGCCGAGCCCGGCAGGGTGGAGAGCAACTCGGCGGCGGTGGCCCGGACGTTCTTGCTGCGGTCGCCGAGCGCGGCCTCCAGGAAGGGTTCGTCGGCGAGCGACAGACCCTCCTGAAGGGCGTCCAGGAACAGCAGCCGGTCCTCGGCGCGCTCGGTGGACCAGGTGCCGTGCAGCAGCGCGAGGCCGGCCGCCGGGTCGCGGCGGCGGAGCAGCGTGAGGTGGGTGACCCGTTCGGCGAACAGGCCCTCGTGCCACAGGTGGTCGCCCTCGGCGGGGGCGGCGTCCGGGCCGGGCGGGGGCTCCGGGGCGGCACGCTGCACGAACCGCCAGTCCGCGTTGCGCTCGGCGAGCCAGCGGCCGAGCGGACCGGCCAGCGCGACCGCGTCGGGGCGCAGTTCGCTGCGGGCGCGGGCGGCGTCCAGCAGTGCCGGGACGCTGGCGGCCGGCGCGCGGTAGCCCTGTTCGCGGGCGGTCGCCAGCCACTGCGGGAGCAGTTCGCCGACGTTGGCGAGCACGCCGCTGCCGCCGCCGCGGGTGGAGAGCAGCAGCGAGAGCCGGCGGGCGGCGGCGGCCGGCAGCTCGGGGCGGTGGTCCTCGGCGGCGGGCGGGCCCACCGGGGCCGCGGCCGGGACGGGCAGCGCGCCGGCCCGGCGGCGGACCGTCTCCAGGGCGGCGAGTTCGAGCAGCGCGGTGGCCGGGTCGGTGCGGTCGACGGCGCCGTCGTACGGGGCGGCCGGGCCGGGCGCGGGGAGCGGGCGGCGGTCGGTGCCCAGCAGGGCGGTGGTCTGCAGGGACTCCCAGGGGTCGGACACGGGGCCTCCTCCTCCGGTGGAACGGGTGCGGGTGGGTCGGGAACGGCGGGCGCGCGGGGTGCGGCGGGGCCCGCTCAGGGCGTGGTGAGGCCGATCGGGCGGCCGTCCCGCCCCCAGGCGGTGACCGGCGCGAAGCCGCGGTGGCCGTACTCGCCGAAGACGGTGAGCGGGCGGCCGGTGGAGACGGCGGCGAGCCGCCAGAGCGCGGCCTCCGGGACGGCGGCGCGGTGCACCGGGACGGTGTGCCGGCCGTCGGTGAGGTGCCAGCCCTCCTCGGAGAGCACCGGGACGACGTCGGCGAGCACCGTCGGCCAGGCGTCCAGCCACGGGTCGTCGGCCAGCGCGGTGCCGTAGCCGGCCACCGCCTCGGCGACGGCCAGGCCGGGCGGCGGGCCGTCGGGCCCGGCCGCGGGGGCGCCGTAGCGGGTGCCGAGCACGGCCCGCAGCGGTCGCACGCCGGGGTGAAAGGCGACCTCCGCCTCGACCGCCTGGCCGGTGGGCAGGGCGAGTTCGGGGGCCTGCCCGGGGCGGCCGAAGGCGAGCAGCAGGGCCGGGCGGCCGGTCTTGGCGCCGCGCAGCCAGAGCCGGCGGGTGGTCAGCCGATCGTCCGCGGTGTCGCGGCTGCCGAGGACCTGCCAGCGGTCCCGGACGGTCGGGCCGGCCAGCAGCTCGGCGGTCTCGGTGGTGTAGCCGACCCGGCCGCGGACGGTCGCGGCGAGCGGCGCGGGCAGCTCGTCGAGGCGGGTCGCGGCGGTGGCGAGCAGGTGGAGCATGGCGTACTCCGCCAGCAGCCCCTGCTGCGGCAGCGCGTCGAGCTCGCGGACCCGGGTGGCCAGGCCGGGGGCCTGGGCGTCGACCATGCGGGCCGCGACCTCCTCCCAGGGGCCGGCGGTGGACTGGTCGGCGAGGCCGTGGCGGACCCGGTCGGCGAGCCGCAGCCGCAGTTCGGCGGCGCCCGCCGCGACCCGGGCGGAGCGCTTCTCGGCGCGGCGGCGGGCGGCGGCCGGGTCCGCCGGGGCCTCCGCCCGCACGGCCCGCTGCTCGGCGCGCTCCTGGCGGCCCTTCAGCCACTCGGCGGCCCAGTCGGCGGGCTCGGCGCCGTCCGGCACCGCGGCGGGCGAGCCGCTCCAGAGCAGCAGCAGCCCGAGGGCGTGCTTGCAGGGGAACTTCCGGCTCGGGCAACTGCACTGGTAGGCGGGCGTGGCGAGCTCGACGACCGTGCGGTACGGCGTGCTGCCGCTGCCCTTGCACTCGCCCCAGACCGCACCGCCGTCGGTGCCCGTGGCGGACCAGGGGGCGGGTGCGGAGAGTTTGCCCGCGGCCTTCCGCGAGGCGGCGTCGGGCGCCAGGGACAGGACGTGTTCGGTGCTCCAGCGTTCCTCCATGCCGACGACGTTAGGCGGCGGCACTGACATCCGACCCGACGCCCGGACGGGCCGAACTGAGGTCCGGTCAGGATTGTCAGTGGTCGGGTGCATGGTGGTTTCCGCAGGCCGGGACGCCGACCTGGCTCCCCCCGATCACCCCGCCGCCCGGGCATCCGTGTGCCCGGCGGCCGACCCGAAGGAGCCCCGATGACCGACGTCGTGACCGAGGTCCTGCGGCAGCACGCGGAGGACGCCTTCGCCGCCGAGCTGTCCGCGCTGGCCGCCCAGGACGACCGTCCGCGCCCGGAGCGCTGGAACCTCTCCCCGTGGGCTGTCGCCACCTACCTGCTGGGCGGCGAGCTGCCCGACGGCACCGTCGTCACCCCCAAGTACATCGGCCCGCGCCGGGTGGTGGAGGTCGCCGTCACCACGCTCGCCACCGACCGGGCGCTGCTGCTGCTCGGTGTGCCGGGCACCGCGAAGACCTGGGTCTCCGAGCACCTCGCCGCGGCGATCAGCGGCGACTCCACCCTGCTGGTGCAGGGCACCGCCGGCACCCCGGAGGAGGCCGTCCGGTACGGCTGGAACTACGCGCAGCTGCTCACCAACGGCCCCAGCCGGGAGGCGCTCGTGCCCTCGCCGCTGATGCGGGCGATGGCGGAGGGCCGGATCGCCCGGGTCGAGGAACTGACCCGCATTCCGGCCGACGTGCAGGACAGTCTGATCACCATCCTGTCCGAGAAGACCCTCCCGGTCCCGGAGCTGGGCACCGAGACCCAGGCCGTGCGCGGCTTCAACCTCATCGCCACCGCCAACGACCGCGACCGGGGCGTCAACGAGCTGTCCAGCGCGCTGCGCCGGCGCTTCAACACCGTGGTGCTGCCGCTGCCGGGCTCGCTGGAGGAGGAGGTCGAGATCGTCAGCCGCCGGGTCGAGCAGCTCGGCCGCTCCCTCCAACTGCCCGAACTGCCCGGCGGCGCCGAGGAGATCAGGCGCGTGGTGACCGTCTTCCGGGAGCTGCGGTCCGGGATCACCACGGACGGCCGGACCAAGGTGAAGACCCCCAGCGGCACCCTCTCCACCGCCGAGGCCATCTCGGTGGTCACCAACGGCATGGCGCTCGCCGCCCACTTCGGCGACGGCGTGCTGCGGGCCGGCGACGTCGCGGCCGGCGTGATCGGCGCGGTGGTCCGCGACCCGGCCGCCGACCAGCAGGTCTGGCGCGAGTACGTCGAGGGCGTGGTGCGCGAGCGGGACGGCTGGAAGGACTTCTACCGCGCCGCCCGTGAGAACGCCCGCTGAACGGCACCACCGGGCACCGCCGCACGGTGCCCCGCACGACCGTGCACCGTACGACCGCAACCTCGGAAGACCTAGGGAGGCAGAGCGCGATGAGCGCAGAGGTGACGCTGCTCGGCGTCCGGCACCACGGCCCCGGCTCGGCCCGCTCGGTGGCCGCCGCCCTGGAGCAGCTGCGACCGGACGCGGTCCTGGTGGAGGGCCCGCCGGAGGCCGACCCGATCCTCGGGCTGGCCGCCGCGAAGGACATGGTGCCGCCGGTCGCGCTGCTGGCCCACGCGGCCGACGACCCGGCCCGTGCCGCGTTCTGGCCGTACGCCGAGTTCTCGCCGGAGTGGGTGGCCATCCGCTACGCCACCGGGCTCGGCGTCCCGCTGCGCTTCATCGACCTGCCGGCCGGCTACGCGTTCGCGGACACCGCCGACCAGGACGGCGACGGCGACGGCGACGGTGACGGGGCCGGCGAGGAGGACGCGGAGCTGCCGCGCGACCCGATCGCCCGGCTCGCCGAGGCGGCCGGCCACGACGACCCGGAACGCTGGTGGGAGGACGTCGTCGAGCACCGCCGCCCCGGCGACGGCGAGGACGCCCTCGCGCCCTTCGCGGCCGTCGCCGAGGCGATGACCGCGCTGCGCGAGGACGGCGGCGCGGGCCTGCGCGACGAGCGGCGCGAGGCGTACATGCGCCAGCAGATCCGCGCCGCCCGCCGCGCCGGCCACCAGCGGATCGCGGTGGTCTGCGGGGCCTTCCACGTCCCCGCCCTGGCCGCCATGCCCACCGTCGCGCACGACAGGGCCCTGCTCGCCGGGCTGCCGAAGAAGGTGCGCACCGAGGTCACCTGGGTGCCCTGGACGCACCGCCGGCTCTCCCAGCTCACCGGCTACGGCGCCGGGATCGTCTCCCCGGGCTGGTACCGCCACCTGCACCGCACGGACGGCGACCCGCTGCCCGGCTGGCTCACCCGGGCCGCCGACCTGCTGCGCGCCGAGGACCACCCGGTCTCCTCCGCGCACGTCATCGAGGCCGTCCGGCTGGCCCGCGCCCTCGCCGTGCTGCGCGGCCGCCCGCTCGCCGGGCTCACCGAGACGCTGGACGCCGTCCGCGCGGTGATGTGCGACGGCTCGGACGTCCCCCTCGCGCTCGTCCAGGACCGGCTGGTGATCGGGGACGTGCTCGGCGAGGTGCCCGAGGCCGCGCCCGCCGTCCCGCTCCAGCGCGACCTCGCCCGCCTCCAGCGCACCCTGCGCCTCAAGCCCGACCCCGCCCCGCGCGACCTCGACCTCGACCTGCGCAAGGAGAACGACGCGGCCCGCTCCCGGCTGCTGCACCGGCTGCGCCTGCTCGGCGTCGACTGGGGCGTGCCGGCCCGCTCCTCGGTCACCTCCACCGGCACCTTCCGGGAGAGCTGGCGGCTGTGCTGGCAGCCCGAGTTCGCCGTCCGGATCGCCGAGGCCGCCCAGTGGGGCACCACGGTCGAGCGGGCCGCCGTCGGCAAGGCGGTCGGCACCGCCCGGGCCGCCGCCGAACTCGCCGAGCTCACCGGGCTGGTGGAGACCTGCCTGGTGGCCGGGCTCGCCGAGGCGCTGCCCGCCGTGATGCGGGTGCTGGCCGACTGCGCCGCGCTGGACACCGACGTCGCGCACCTGGCCGGCGCGCTGCCCGCCCTGGTGCGCGCGCTGCGCTACGGCGACGTCCGGGGCACCGACCACGGCGCCCTCGGCGAGGTCGCCGCTGGCCTCGCCGACCGGATCTGCGTCGGCCTGCCGCCCGCCTGCACCGGCCTGGACGCCGCCGGAGCCGCTGCGATGCGCGGCCACCTCGACGAGGTCCACGGCGCGATCGGCCTGCTGGACGGGGCCGACGGCCCCGCCGCCGGACTCGCCGACCGCTGGGCCGCCACCCTGCGGGCGCTCGCCCGGCGCGAACCGTCCGGCGGACCGGCCACCGGCGTCCCCGGACTGCTGCGCGGGCGCGCCGTCCGGCTGCTGCTGGACGACGGCCGGCTCGACTCCGCGGAGGCCGGGCGGCGGCTCGGCCTGGTGCTGTCGGCCGCCAACAGCCCGGCGGACGCGGCCGGTTGGATCGAGGGCTTCCTGACCGGGGGCGGTGCGCTGCTGCTCCACGACCCCCGGCTGCTCGGCCTGCTCGACGGCTGGCTGACCACCGTCCCGGCGGAGGTCTTCACGGATGTGCTGCCGCTGCTGCGGCGGACCTTCGCCACCCTGGAGGCCGGGGTCCGGCAGACCGTCGGGAGCCGGGTGGCGGCCGGACCGCTCGATGCCGGGAGCACCGAACCCGTCGTGCAGGACGCCGAGTTGGACCGCGCGCGGGCCGATGCCGCGCTGCCCGTGGTCGCCCTGCTGCTCGGGCTGCCGGGCGCCGCCGGGGAGTCCGGTGACCACCCGCGGATCCCCCGTCAGGCCGAGGGCCGCGACACCTGACAACCCCGCCGCCCCCGTTCCCCGCCCCCGTCCCGACCGCCGCCCGCACGCCGCCCGCAGAGGAGCCCCCGATGGCCGTCACCACCCCCGGCACCGCCTCCGCCGCCCTCCCCGCCCCCTCCGACGAGCGGCTGCGCCGCTGGCGGCTGGTCCTCGGCGGCGAGGCGGACGGCACCGGCCGCACCCTGAACGGCCGCGACGCCGCGATGGACGGCGCGCTCGCCGCGCTCTACCGGGGCGCCGCCGAGGACGGCCGGGCCGGGCAGCCGCGCTCCGGCCGCCGCAGCGCCGGACTCGGCGGCTCGGCCCCGCAGGTGGCCCGCTGGCTGGGCGACATCCGGGAGTACTTCCCGGCCACCGTCGTCCAGCTGATGCAGCAGGACGCCATCACCCGGCTCGGGCTGGAACAGCTGCTGCTGGAACCCGAGATGCTGGAGGCCGTCGAGCCGGACGTCCACCTGGTCGGCACCCTGCTCTCGCTCAAGCACGCGCTGCCCGAGACCACCCGGGAGACCGCCCGCGCGGTCGTCGGCCGGGTGGTCGCCGACCTGGAGCGCCGGCTCGCCGACCGCACCCGGGCCACCCTGGGCGGCGCGCTGGACCGCAGCGCCCGGGTCAACCGCCCGCGCCACCGCGACATCGACTGGGACCGCACCATCCGGGCCAACCTGAAGAACTACCTGCCCGAGCACGGCACGGTCGTCCCCGAGCGGCTGGTCGGCTACGCCCGCGCCCAGCGCGCGGTGAAGAAGGACGTCATCCTCTGCATCGACCAGTCCGGCTCGATGGCGCCGTCCGTGGTGCACTCGGCGGTGTTCGGCGCGGTGCTCGCCTCGATGAAGAGCCTGGACACCCGGCTGGTGGTCTTCGACACCTCGGTGGTCGACCTCACCGAGCAGCTCACCGACCCGGTCGACGTGCTCTTCGCGACCCAGCTCGGCGGCGGCACCGACATCAACCGGGCGCTCGCCTACTGCCAGTCCCGGATCACCCGGCCGGCCGAGACGATCGTGGTCCTGATCAGCGACCTCTACGAGGGCGGCATCCGCGACGAGATGCTCAAGCGGGTGGCCGCGATGAAGGCGGCCGGCGTCCAGTTCATCGCCCTGCTGGCGCTCTCCGACGAGGGCGCGCCGGCCTACGACCACGCGCACGCCGCCGCGCTGGCGGCCCTCGGCGCCCCGGCCTTCGCCTGCACCCCCGACGTCTTCCCGGAGATCATGGCGGCGGCGATCGAGAAGCGCCCGATCCCGGTCCCGGAGCAGGGGGTGTGAACGGAGCTGTCGGCCCGCCCGTCCACCCGGAACCCCCCCCGGCTCACCCGAACGGCGGAACCCGGGGCACGGCCGAGCGGGCCCGCCGGTCCGGGCGCCCGGCGTACGCCCCCTAAGCTGTCTGTGACGGTTCTCACCAAAGACGGGCAGGCCCCGGGCGAAACACGCCCGTCGTCCGGGGATAACCTGCCAGACGGACGTGACGCGCGTGTTGATTGACGTGTGCGCCCGTGGCTGTGTGGGCCGCAAGGCCGTACTTCTGCGTACCCGCACCGCCCCGACGACCCGCAGCGAAGATCCTGCCGTGGCACGCTCGTAGAGACACAATCCGCGACCACGAACAAGGACAAACACGTGGACCTGTTCGAGTACCAGGCGAGGGACCTCTTCGCCAAGCACGGTGTTCCCGTGCTTGACGGCGATGTCATCGAGACCGCCGCAGACGCTGCCGCCATCGCGGAGCGCTTCGGCGGCCGCGCCGTCGTCAAGGCTCAGGTGAAGGTGGGTGGCCGAGGCAAGGCCGGCGGCGTGAAGCTCGCCGCCGACCCGGCGGACGCCGTCGCCAAGGCCGGGCAGATCCTCGGCATGGACATCAAGGGCCACACCGTGCACAAGGTGATGCTGGCCCAGACCGCGGACATCAAGGAGGAGTACTACGTCTCCTACCTGCTCGACCGCGCCAACCGCACCTTCCTGGCCATGGCCAGCGTCGAGGGCGGCATGGACATCGAGGAGGTCGCGGCCACCAAGCCCGAGGCCCTCGCGAAGATCGCGGTCGACGCGAACGAGGGCGTGACCGAGGCCAAGGCCCGCGAGATCGTCGAGGCGGCGAAGTTCCCGGCCGAGGTCGCCGACCAGATCGCCGACGTCCTGCAGACCCTGTGGACCGTCTTCATCAAGGAGGACGCCCTCCTGGTCGAGGTCAACCCGCTGGTCAAGACCGGCGAGGGCAAGATCGTCGCGCTCGACGGCAAGGTCTCCCTGGACGAGAACGCCGACTTCCGCCAGCCGGAGCACGAGGCGCTGGAGGACAAGGCCGCCGCCAACCCGCTGGAGGCCGCCGCCAAGGCCAAGGGCCTCAACTACGTCAAGCTCGACGGCGAGGTCGGCATCATCGGCAACGGCGCGGGTCTCGTCATGAGCACCCTCGACGTGGTCGCCTACGCCGGTGAGAAGCACGGCAACGTCAAGCCCGCCAACTTCCTCGACATCGGTGGCGGCGCCTCCGCCGAGGTCATGGCGAACGGCCTGGAGATCATCCTCGGCGACACCGACGTCAAGTCGGTCTTCGTCAACGTCTTCGGCGGCATCACCGCGTGCGACGCGGTCGCCAACGGCATCGTGCAGGCCCTCGCGCTGCTGGAGGAGAAGGGCGAGGCGGTCACCAAGCCGCTGGTCGTCCGCCTCGACGGCAACAACGCCGAGCTGGGCCGGCAGATCCTGACCGACGCCAACCACCCGCTCGTCGAGCAGGTGGACACCATGGACGGTGCGGCCGACCGCGCCGCCGAGCTGGCCAACAAGTAAGGAAGGGGACTTTCACACCATGGCTATCTTCCTTACCAAGGACAGCAAGGTCATCGTCCAGGGCATGACCGGTTCCGAGGGCATGAAGCACACCCGCCGCATGCTCGCCTCCGGCACCCAGATCGTCGGCGGTGTCAACCCGCGCAAGGCCGGCACCACCGTGGACGTCGACGGCACCGAGGTGCCCGTCTTCGGCTCCGTCGCCGAGGCCATCGAGAAGACCGGTGCCGACGTCACCGTCATCTTCGTCCCGCCGGCGCACACCAAGAGCGCCGTCGTCGAGGCCATCGACGCCGAGATCGGCCTGGCCGTCGTCATCACCGAGGGCGTCCCGGTGCACGACACCGCCGCCTTCTGGGCCTACGCCGGCTCGAAGGGCAACAAGACCCGGATCATCGGCCCGAACTGCCCCGGCCTGATCAGCCCCGGACAGTCGAACGCCGGCATCATCCCGGCCGACATCACCAAGGCCGGCAAGATCGGCCTGGTCTCGAAGTCCGGCACCCTGACCTACCAGCTCATGTACGAGCTGCGGGACATCGGCTTCACCTCGGCCGTGGGCATCGGCGGTGACCCGGTCATCGGCACCACCCACATCGACGCCCTCAAGGCGTTCCAGGAGGACCCGGAGACCGAGCTCATCGTCATGATCGGTGAGATCGGCGGCGACGCCGAGGAGCGGGCCGCGGCCTTCATCAAGGAGCACGTGACCAAGCCGGTCGTCGGCTACGTCGCGGGCTTCACCGCCCCCGAGGGCAAGACCATGGGCCACGCCGGCGCCATCGTCTCCGGCTCCTCGGGCACCGCGCAGGCCAAGAAGGAGGCCCTTGAGGCCGCCGGCGTCAAGGTCGGCAAGACGCCGTCCGAGACCGCCCGCCTGGCCCGTGAGCTGATCAAGGGCTGACGCCCTCCCCGCTCGCAGCAGCAGCACCGCGCCCCCGCCCGGACCTCCGGGACGGGGGCGCGGTGCTGCTGCCTCAGCGGTCCGCCGCACACGGGTGCAGGGCCCAGGCCGGGCCGCAGCCGCGCGGCGGTGCGGCGGCCACCGCACCGGGCGGGGGCAGCGCCTCGGCGGCCCGCCCGCCCGCCGGCGGCCGGTACGGCCCGTCCGCGCGCGGCGGCGGCGGATCCACCACGACCGGCTCCAGCCCCGGCGTCGGCGAGCACCAGAGGCTCTCGATCCCCGACGGCGGCCCGTCCGCCAGCAGCGGCAGCAGGGCGTCCGGCCCCGTCGCCGAGGTCGGGACCGGCGCGCAGAGCGAGGGCGGCGGCGGCCCCGGAGGCCGGAACAGCTCGCCCGGCCCGCCACCCGCCAGCGTCGCCACCACCGCACCGCCGACCGCCGCCGTCAGCAGCGCCGCTGCCCCGGTCCGGCCCGCGTTCACCAGCCCGTGCCGGGCCCGCAGCACCGGCACCGGCGCCCGGTGCGGCTCCGGTGCCCCGCGCACCGCCGCCCGGTGCATCAGCACACACAGCCGGTCGGCGAACCCGTCCGCCGCCGGATCCGGCCCGACCAGCTCCGGCACCCAGTGCGCCAGCGCCGCCCGCGCCGCCCACACCCGCCCCTCGGCTCCCGCCACCGTCGCCTCCACCTCCAGCGCCACCGCGGCGGCCGGCATCCCCAGGCCGTCGTGCAGCACCAGCGCCCGGCGCTGCGGCCGGGACAGCCGCCGCAGCGCCTTGAGCAGCGCGCGGTCCCGGTCGGTGAGCCGGTCGTGGTCCGGCAGCACCGCCTGGGCCTCGTCCGCCGGCCGCACCTTGATCCGGCGGTACGGCAGCCGCCACACATGCGTGCGCCGCGGGCCGCCCCGGTGCCACGGCGACAGCGCCGACTCGAACGCCCGCGCCCGCACCCACCCCTCCGGCTCGCCCCCGGCGGCCACCTCCGCCCAGCGCAGCCGGGCCTCCGCGAACGCCCGCCCCACACAGTGCACGGCCCGGTGCTTGCACGCGGTGAGCAGGAACACCTGCTGCACCAACCGGGTGTACGCCGCCTCGTACACCTCCTCGAACCCCGCCTCCGCCCCGCCACCGCGCCCCGGAGCCGCCGACGCCTGCCCGGCTGCCCGGTCGCCGTTGCGCTCCGCAGCGGCTGCCCCTGGTGCCTGTCCCCGTTCGCCCGGTGTGGTTGCTGTGGGTTTGTTGTCGGCTGGCAGGTTGGTGCGTTCGGCTGGCCCTTGCTCGGTGTTGGTCGGGGTGGTGTGGCTGGCCGCCCGGTCGCCGTTGCGCTCCGTACCGGTTGTCCCCGGTGCCTGTCCCCGTTCGCCTGGCCTGGCTGCTGTGGGTCTGTTGTCGGTCGGCAGGTCGGTGCGTTCCGTTGGCCCCTGTCCGGTGTTGCTTCGGGCGGCGTGGCCGGCCCGTGCGGTGCGGTTCTCGGCGGGCTGCTCGGCTTCCGACCGGTCACCGGCTCGTTGGTCGTCGCGTCCGGCGGCTTGAGCGGCCGTCGACCGGTCGCGGTGTGCTGCCATTTCGTCGGCGGCCAGCTGGTGGCCGTGTCCGGCAGGCCTCTGCTCGGCGTCGCCTCGGGTGGCGTGGCCGGCCCGTGCGGTGCCGTTCTCGGCGGGCTGCCCGGCCGCCGGGGAGTCGTCGGTCCGTTGGTCGTCGCGTCCGGCGGCTTGAGCGGCGGTCCCGGCGGATGGCCCCGCCGTCGACCGGCCGAGGTGGGCCGTCGTCTCGGTGGCGGCCCGTCGGTCGTTACGTTCGGCCGGCTCCCGCCCGGGGGCCTGATCGGCTGCCTTCCGTGCGGCAGGTTGCTTCGCCGCCGCCCGGTCACGGCGCGCTGCCGCCGGTCGGTCGCCGTGGCCGGACGGCCCCCGCCCGACGGCGTGAGCGGCTGCCGTTCGCGCGACGGGCCTTTGCTCGGCGTTGCTTCCGGCCGCACGGCCCGCGCGTGCGGCGACGCTTTCGGCGGGCTGCTTCGCCGCTGGTCGGTCGCCGGGTTCGGCCGGCTCTCGCCCGGCGGCGGTCCGCACGGCGACGCTGTGGGCGGGTTGCTTCGCCGTGGGCCGGCTGCGGTGTGCCGTTGTCATCGTGTCGGCTGCCGCCCGGTCGGGGGACGGAGCTCCGGCCGGCGGCTGCCGTGGCGACGACGGCTCGGCCCGCTCCGACTGCGGCGGCGTCCCTGCCCCCGCGTCCGCGTCCGCGTCGGCGTCCCGCCCGGGGCGCACGCCCTGCGGACGGTTCGCGCCGGCGGCGTTCGCCACCGGGCGGCGGACGGCCGCCTGCCGGGACGGCGGGGCCGCGGTGTTCGTGTGATCGGCGCACGGGTCGCTCGGGGCCTGTTCGCTCGCGGCCGTGCTCGCCTGCTGCGGGGCTGCGGCGGCCGCCGAGTCCGCGCACGGCTCGCTCGGCGGCTGCCCACCCCCGGCGGCCGTGGCGGGCAGCAGGGCGGCGAGGGCGGTGATCTCGTCCTGGGTGCGGGTGCCGAGTTTGCGCAGGGCCCGGTGCTGGTAGCCGCGGGCGGTGGCGGTGGTGACGCCGAGGGCTGCGGCGGTCTCGGCGAGGTCCCGGCCGGCCGCGAGGTGGGCGAAGGCCTGCGCCTCACGTGCCGTCAGGCGGCGCAGCAGTTCGGCGGCCTCGTCCTTCCCGGCGGCGGAAGCCTCGGGAGCGGCCCGGCCGCGGCCGGTCCCGGCCTTGGCGGGGCGTCCCTTCCCGTTGCGGCGCTGCGTCGCGGGCGCGGGCTGGTCGCCGGGGTGTTCGGCGGTCCGGGGCCTGGTCATCAGACGCTCCTGGCCGGGTCGGTCGCGGCGGCGAGAGGACATGGTCCGAAAATGCGCATAAGCCAATAATCTGGGACACCCCGGCGGTTTGCCGCTTCATGGAGCATGGCGAGTCGCCTTGGCACGATGTGGGCCATGACGCAGCTGACGGGTCGTCCGATTCTGGGAGCGCCGGGCGAACCGGGGGCCAGGCCCGTCCTGTCCGCCCTGCTCGCCGGGGCCCGGGCGGCGCTGCTCGGACTCTGCGTCATCACCGTCCCGGTGCTCGGGCTCTGGGTGGTGACGCCGTACGCGGACGGGGGCGCCGCCGGGGCGCTGCGGCTGGTGGCGGCGCTGTGGCTGCTCGGGCACGGCGCGCCGGTGCTGCGCGGGGCGGCGGAGGCGCCGTTGTCGGTCACGCCGCTGCTGCTCGGTCTGCTGGCGGTGGGCCAGCTGTCCCGGGCCGCCGCCCGGGTGACGGCGCGCGGGGCGGGACGAGGCCTCGGCCGGCCGGGGCAGGGCGGTGCGGCGGCGGTGTGGGCGGGGTACTGCGCGGTGGCGTGCGGGGTGGTGGTGCAGTGCGCGGGGGCGGGGGAGTTCCGGGCCCGGGTGCTGCCGGACCTCGTCGTGGTCGCCCTGGTGGCCGGTGCGGCGGTGGCGGCCGGGGCCCGGGGGCGCGGGGCGGTCCCGGTGGTGACGGGTCTGCTGGAACGGGCGTTGGCGCGGCTGCCGGGGGCGTTGCGGCCGGCGGGCGGCGCGGTGGTGGTCCGGGCGGCGGGGCTGGCGGCCGGGGCCGGGCTGCTGGCGGCCGGCGGGCTGGTGGTGGCGGGGGCGGCGGTGCTGGCCGCGGTGTCCACGAGCGGGGCGTCGCAGGTGTTCGCGGGCGGACCGGCGGCGGTGGCGGGGGTGCTGCTGGTGAGCCTGGTGCTGTTGCCGAACGCGGTGCTGTGGGGAGCGGCGTACGCGCTCGGGCCGGGGTTCGCGGCGGGGGAGGGGGCGGTGGTGTCGCCGGTGCGGACGGTGCTGGGGCCGGTGCCGGAGTTCCCCCTGTTCGCGCTGTTCCCGGAGCCGGGGGAGGGCGGCTGGCGGTTGGTGGTGTGTGTGCTGCCGGCCCTGGCGGGCGTGGTGCCGGGGCTGTTGCTGGGCCGGGCGGCGGCCGTCGGCGGCGGGCGGGCGGCGGGGCGGCCGGGTCCGCGCGGCCCGTGGCCGGTGACGGCGACCGCGGCGGCGGGTCTGGTGGCCGCGCTGCTGGTCGGGCTCGCGGCGGCGGTGCTCGGCGGCCTCTCCGGCGGGGCGCTGGCGGCGGGGCGGATGGCCTGGCTGGGGCCGGTGCCGTGGTGGACGGGCCTGGCCGCGGCGGCCTGGGTGGCGGCGGTGGCCACCCCGACCGCGGTGCTGGCCCGCTTCCGGTTCCTGCGTGCGGCCGGAGGGCGGGGGCGGGTGCCGCCGGTGCCCGGGGCGCTCGCCGTGACCGCGCGCCGGGGCGTACTCCTGCTGCGCGCCCGCGCGCATCGAGCGGTCACCCTGCTCTCGGGCGCCCCGGGCAACGCCGACGGCAGCACCGGCGCCACCACCGGCAGCGGCGCCGGCGGCGCGACCGGCTGACCGCGCCTACTCGCTCTGCTTGGTGATGTCCACGTACCACTGCGGTGCGAGCCGCTCGCAGCCGTCGGCGCCGCTGGCGGTGAGCGAGTCCTGCACGCAGGTGACGTAGTCGTTGTAGTACACCGCCAGGCCGAGGACGGCGGACACGAAGACCACCGTCATGGCGCCGGTGAGGATGCCGGCCAGGGCGGCCGGGGTGAGCGGGTTCGGCGCGGGCGGCGCGGCGGCCGCCGGGGTGCCGGTGCCGGTGCCGGTGCCGGTGGCGGCGTCGGCGGCCGGCTTGGGGGCGCGCATGGCCGAGACGCCCCAGGCGATGGCGAGCGCGCCGACGAACAGGGCGACGTAGTGCAGCGAGGCGAAGGCGCAGACCAGCGCGCCCATGCCGGCCAGCGCGGCGTTCCGGGCCTTGCGCTGGGCGGGGTCGGCCGGGTCGAGCCGGGGCGGCTGCGGCGCGGGCGGGCGGGGCTGCCAGCCGCTGCCCCGGTAGCCGGGGCTCCAGGGGTGCGGCGGCGGGACGAGCGGGCGCTCGTCCGGGTCGCCGTCCTGGCCCTCGGGGCGGTCGGAGCCGTCGGAGGGGTGGGGAGCGCGCGGTCGCCACGGCTGGTCGGGGGCATCCGCCGGCGGCGGCGCGAAGGGGTTGCGCTCGCCGGTGTCGTCACCGCTGCTCATGGTTCAGCCATTCCTTCTCGGTCGGTGGGGCGGGTGCCCGCGCCACCCTATGATCCCGCAGGCCCCTGTGGGGGCTCCGGGCGCGTCCGGGGTTGCCGGCGGCGGCCGCCGCCCCGGCCCCGGGGGGGGCCGGCGGCGGCGGGGCCCCCGCCCCCCGCGGCGCCCCCGCACCCGGGGGGCGGGGCCAGGCGGGGGGCCCGACCGCCCCCCCCGGCCGGTGCGTTCGCTACGCCCGGTGGTACGGCGCCGGGAGGGCGACCTCGCCGCCCAGGGCCGTGGCGGCGTGGCGGGCCCAGGAGGGGTTGCGCAGCAGTTCGCGGCCGAGCAGCACGGCGTCGGCGCGGCCGTCGGTGAGGATCTGCTGGGCCTGGGCCGGGTCGGTGATCAGGCCGACGGCGGCCACCGGCAGGTCGGTCCCGGTGCGGACCGCCTCGGCGAACGGCACCTGGAAGCCGGGGGCGGCCTCGATCCTGGCGTCCGGCGCGATCCCGCCGGTGGAGACGTCGAGCAGGTCGACGCCGTGCGCGAGCAGCTCCTTGGCCAGCCGGACGGTCTCCGCGGAGGTCCAGCCCTCGCGGTCGTCCTCGGGGTTCTCGGTGAGCCAGTCGGTCGCGGAGATGCGGAAGAACACCGGCAGGTCCTCGGGCCACACCGCGCGGATGGCGTCGACGACCTCCAGGGCGAAACGGGTGCGCCCCTCGAAGGAGCCGCCGTACGCGTCGGTGCGGCGGTTGCTGTGCGGGGAGAGGAACTCGTGGATGAGGTAGCCGTGCGCGCCGTGCACCTCGACGACCTGGAACCCGGCGTCGAGCGCGCGCCGGGCGGCGTCGGCGAACTGGCCCACGATCTCGCCGATCTGTTCCACGGTCAGCTCCTGAGGAGTGACCCGGCCGGACTCGAAGGGAACCGCACTGGGGGCGACCGGCGTCCAGCCGTGCTCCTCGTCCGGGGCGAGGGCGCGGCCGCGGTCGACCCAGCTGCGCTCGGTGGAGGCCTTCCGCCCGGCGTGGCCGAGCTGGATCGCGGGCACGGTGCCCTGCGCCTTGAGGAATGCGGTGATCCGGCGGAAGGCCTCGGTCTGGGTGTCGTTCCACAGCCCCAGGTCGTAGGGCGAGATGCGGCCCTCGGGGGTCACGGCGGTGGCCTCGACGATGATCAGCCCGGTGCCGCCGGCGGCGCGCGCCGCGAGGTGGGTGAAGTGCCAGTCGTTGGGGACGCCCGCCGCCTCGCCGTCCGGTGCGGCACTGTACTGGCACATCGGCGGCATCCAGATCCGGTTGGGGATGGTGAGCGACCGCAGGGTGTAGGGGCTGAAGAGGCTGGTGCTCATGTCGGGCTCCTGATCGGATCGGCAGGCGGAGGAGAGGAGACGTGCCCAGGAGTGATTGCAGCCGCAATCTCTGCGGGAACAATAATTGCATGCGCGGCATAAGGCAAGTCCTCCCGTCGGCCCCGGGTCTCGTCCGTCGGGCAGGCCCTAAGGGTGAACCCCGACAACTCGGCTGCGGCGGAGTTCGGTTGGTCGGGGAGCCGTCAGGGTTCGGGCCCTCCCGGCCGGTGATCCGGGGCGGCCGGGTGCTCCGCCAGGGTGGGATCCGCACGAACGATCCGGCCCCCACCCATGGAGCGTCCCTTGAGCACCCGCCTGCGTACCGCCCTGGCCACCGTCCTCGTGCTGGGCCTCGGCGCCACCCCGCTGGCGGCGGCCCCGGCCGGCGCCGCCGCACCCGGCGCCCGGGCCGAGGCGGGCCGGACGGCCGGCGGGCCGGACGTGAAGGAGCTGGAGGACGCCCTGCGCGGACTGCCCGGCCCGGACGCGACGGCGGCCCTCGTGCGCGTCGGCGGCACGGGGAGCTGGCACGCGAGTGCCGGGGTGCACGATCTGGAGAGCGGCCGCAAGGCCCTCGAAGGCGCCCGGTTCCGGGCAGGATCGACCACCAAGGTGGTCACCTCGGCGCTGGTGCTGCAACTCGCCGCCGAAGGCAGGGTGGACCTCGACGGCACCGTCCAGCAGTACCTGCCGGGCCTGCTGGGCGACGCCTTCGAACCGATCACCGTACGGCAGCTCCTCACCTTCACCAGCGGCCTCCAGCCGGGCTCCTCGCTCGGCCCGGAGAACGCCGAGGGGTACCGGAACCGCTTCCGGACCCTCACCCCCGAGGACGTCGTCGCGGCCTCCGTCGCCAAGGGCCCCTACCGGGGGCCGGGGGAGGGGCCGGGCCGGAAGCAGCGGTACGGCAACATCGACTACACCGTCCTCGGCCTGCTGATCGAGCGGATCACCGGCGACTCCTACGCGCACCAGGCGCAGGTCCGGATTCTCCGCCCGGCCGGCATGCGGCACACCTCCTTCCCCGACGGTCCCGACCCGCGCATCCACGGCCCGCACAACCGGGGCTACCAGAAGCTGGCGGACGGCCGGGTCGTGGACGCGACCGAGTGGAACATGTCCGACCGCTGGGCCGCGGGCGACATGATCTCCACCACCGCCGACCTGGAGAGGTTCCTCGTCGCACTGTTCCGGGGCGAGCTCGTCCCCCAACCCCTCCTGGAGCAGGAGATGTTCACGGTGCCGGCCGTCGAGGGCGCCGTGATGAGCGCGGGCCTGCAGCGCTTCGACGCGGGCCACGGGCAGATCCTGTGGCTCAAGACCGGTGAGCGGCCCGGGTACAGCACGCTCATCGCGGCGACCAGGGACCTCTCCCGCACCCTTGTTCACTCCGTCAACGCGACCGACGCCAAGGCCCAGGGCATGAACCCCGTCGCCGAGCGCATCGTCCGGGCCGCCTTCGGCCTCGCCGGCTGACCGCCGGGCCGCGACCGCCCCCGGTGCGCCCGGGGCGCCGATCGTTCCCCGAACTGCCCACCCGTGGCTGCGAGTTCTGACCTCATCGTGGTCGTTCCGGGAAGGGTGAGGGCATGGGTGCGAAGGTGTTCGCCGGCGTCGCGGCGGCGGCCGCCGTGCTGGGGGCGGCGGGCTGCTCCTCCGGCAGCGCGGACCGGGCCCCCGGGTCGCCGCCGCTGTCGCGGCGGGCGCCTGGTGACGGCCGGCCTCGTGCTGCCCGCCGACAGCCGGGGCTGTTGACACCCGGACGACCGGTTCTTCCCGATTTCCCGCGCGCGGGCGGACGTCGTGGGACATGATCGGCCTGTGTCGAGTCACCACGTGAGTCCGAAGACCGCGATCCTGCCCGCCACCTGGACCGACTGGTGGTTCCGGCGCTGTGAGACGCACCTGGGGGCGGTCACCGCCGAACTGTCCTGGTGGGGCCACGAGTTCCCGGACGGTCCGCCGGACGCCGAGGACGCGCTGATCCTGCTGCGCCGCACCGCCGCCGGCCTCCGCTCCTCCGGGCCCGGCCCGCACGGCACGGAGACGGCCGCACTGCTGCTGCGGGCCACCGCCCCCCTGGAGGCCGCCGAGGCCTTCACCCGCAGGCTCGACCCCCGGGTCCTCCCGCTGGTCTCCCACCACTTCGGCACCGCCGCCCGCCACCTGGCAGCCGCCCGCGAGCACCTCGCCCCGGGCACCCGGGCCTGAGCCGGGGGCGCACCTGCGGCCACCTCTCCCCGCGAGCCGGACGGCCACGCGTCCGGCAGCGGCCGGGGCGGATCACCGGCCGGAGGCGGCCTCCCGGTAGGGGCGGAAGAACGTTCGCAGCTCCTGCGCGTAGAGCTCGGGCTCCTCGAACGGCGCGAAGTGCCCGCCGCGCGCCGGCTCGCTCAGGTGCACCAGGTTGGTGGTGCGCTCCAGCCAGGCGCGCGGCGGACGCAGCACGTCCCCGGCGAAGAGCGCGAAGCCGGACGGCACCTCGACCCGGCGGGCGAGCTGCTCCGGCGGGATCGCGGCGTTGGCGTGGTACATCCGCATCGACGAGGCGATCGTCCCGGTCAGCCAGTAGACGGTCAGATTGGTGAGGATCTCGTCCCGGGTGAAGGACCGTTCGAGCGCGCCGCCGCAGTCGCTCCACGCCCGCAGCTTCTCGACGAGCCACGCCGCCAGCCCGGCCGGGGAGTCGGTGAGGCCGACGGCGGCGCTCTGCGGCTTGGTGCGCGCGACGGCCCCGTACGCACCCTCCCGCGCGCCCCAGGCCGCGACGTCCGCGAACCAGGCGCGCTCCTCGGGCGTGAGGTCGTCCGGGCCGGTGCCGGGCACGGGCAGGCCGGCGTCCGTCCGGTGGACGGCCACCACCCGCTCGGGGTGGTCGAGCGCGAGGTAGCGGCTGACGTGGCTGCCGAGGTCCCCGCCCGCCGCGCCGAAGCGCCGGTGGCCGAGGACGTCCATCAGCCGCGCCCACAGCCCGGCCACGGCGACGGAGTCGAGCGGGGCGCCGGAGGGTGCCTCGGAGTAGCCGAAGCCCGGGAGGTCGGGCACCACCACGTCGAAGGCGTCGGCCGGGTCGGCGCCGTGGGCGCCGGGGTCGGTCAGCAGCGGGACGACCTTCGAGTAGCGCCAGAACGAGTCCGGCCAGCCGTGGCTGAGCACCAGCGGCAGCACCGGCCCCGCCGGAGCCACGGCCCGCGCGTGCACGAAGTGGATCCCGAGGCCGCCCACCCGGGCGCGGTAGCGCGGCAGCCGGGCGAGCGCCCGGTCCTGGGCCGGCCAGTCGAAGCCGTCCGCCCAGTGGGCGACCAGCTCCCGCAGGTAGCCGACGTCCGTGCCGAGCGACCACCCGGCGTCCTGGGGCGCGTCCGGCCACCGGGTCGCCCGCAACCGTGCGCGCAGGTCGTTCAGTTCCGCGGGCGTGGCCCGCGGGCTGAAGGGCTCCGGAGAGGAGTCGGCGTCCGTCATGGCGTCCATGCTAGGACCGTGCCGGCACCGGGCCGGGGATTCCCGCGCACCCGTCAGGGAACCAGCACCACCTTGCCGCCGACCGTGCCGGACTCGGCCAGGCGCAGCGCCTCCGCGGCACTGGCGAGCGGGAGTTCGGCGGCGACGCGGGCGGTCACGTCGCCGCGGCGGACGGCGTCGAACACCCGGGTGAGGTCGCTCCGCAGCCGGGCGCGGAAGGCGTCCCTGCCCAGGGCCCGGCCCGCCCAGATGTTGTAGAAGTGGGCGCGGCGCCCGTTGGGCAGGGCGTTCCAGGCCCAGGTGCGGGCCAGGATCTTCAGCACGGGCCACTGCTTGGAGCCGCTGTCGTCGCGGGTGGAGGCACTGCCGTAGGCGACCAGCGTGCCGCCGGGGGCGAGCAGGTGCCAGGAGTCGACCACGCTGCGGCCGCCGACGTGGTCGAACACCGCGTCCACCCCGCCGGGTGCCAGCTCCCGGACCCGGGCCGGCACGTCACCGGCCCGGTAGTCGACGGGGACGACGCCCAGCCCGCGCAGCGCGTCATGGTGCCGGGCGGAGGCCGTGCCGATCACCGACACGCCCGCCGCGCGGGCCAGTTGGACCAGGACGGAGCCGACGCCGCCGCTCGCTCCGTGCACCAGGACGGTCTGCCCGGCGCGCACCCGCGCCAGCCGGTGCAGCATCTGCCAGGCGGTGATGCCGTTGACCACCACGGTCTCCGCCTCGACCGCCGTGAGGCCGTCCGGGACGGGCACCGCGTCCGCCGCGTCGAGCGCCACGTGGCTGGCCCAGCCGCCGACCTTGACCAGCGCGGCGACCCGCCGGCCGGTGAGCGCCGGATCGACGCCCTCGCCGGTGGCCAGCACCCGGCCGACCAGGTCGTAGCCGGGGACAAAGGGGAACGGCGGCTGGTCGTAGTACCGCCCCCGGCGCATCTGCTGCTCGGCGAACGAGACGCCGGTCGCCTCCACGCCGATCACGACCCGGCCCGGGCCGGCCCCGGGCACCGGTCCGTAGCGCAGTTCCAGGCCCTCCGGAGCCACCACACCCGGCAGGACGACTTCGAGCAGGCGCTGGTCGGTCATGGCCACGCCCTCCTTCTCGCTGATTGGTTTCACTCTCTCGCGTTCGTTATAAGTTGTAACTCCTTGCCGCAGTGAGTGTCAACACGTTCCGTGAGACCCTCTAACTCCCGGCAGCGCCGCGCCGCCGCGTGATATCGTCCAGCTCGCCGTGCGCCGCTGCGAACCGAGGAGGTGGGACCGATCAACGCTCTGACAGGTCGGGCACCCCTCCCTCGCATGGCCCGGGAGTGCCCGCAGTAGGCACCCCGAAAGGCCCGTACCGCTATGCGCTTCACCACGGACACCTCGTCCGGCGGCATCCGCGAGCAGCTCTTCGTCCTGGGGGAGACCCCCGGTGCGCTCTGGACCCCCGACGCCCCCGCCCGCCCCCGGCCCCTGGTCCTGCTCGGCCACGGCGGCGGCGAGCACAAGAAGGCCTCCGCCGTCCTGGACCGCGCCCGCCGGCTCGTCGCCGAGTGCGGCTTCGCGGTGGTCGCCCCGGACGTGCCCGGCCACGGCGACCGGCCGGTGCAGGAGGAGTACGACCGGATCGCCACCGCCAACCGGGAGCGCATCGAGGCCGGGGCCGAACCGGCGCCGCTCCTCGCGGAGTTCCACGCCCTGGTGGCACGGCGGACCGTCCCCGAATGGCGGGCCGTGCTCGACGCGGTCCAGCGGCTCGACCACGTCGGCGCCGGACCGGTGGGCTACTGGGGCGTCTCGCTGGGCTGCGGACTCGGCGTCCCGTTCGTCGCCGCCGAACCCCGGGTGCGCGCGGCGGTCCTGGGCCTCGGCGGCGCCCTGGCCTCGGCCGAGGAGGCGGCGCGGATCACCGTCCCGGTGGAGTTCCTGCTCCAGTGGGACGACGAGCGGGTGCCGCGCGCGACGGGCCTGGCCCTGTTCGAGGCCTTCGGCTCGGCCGAGAAGACCCTGCACGCCAACCCCGGCCGGCACGGCGACCTCCCGGCCTTCGAAGCGGACTCCGCGCTGCGGTTCCTCGCCCGGCACCTCGGCTGACCACCGCCCCGGCCGAAAGCCCACCGCCCCCGGCGCGCGTCCCAGGACGCGTGCCGGGGGCGGTGCGCCCCGAGCCGCTCAGCCCATCGACTTGGCGCCGTCCAGCGACTCCCGCAGGATGTCGGCGTGGCCGGCGTGCTGCGCGGTCTCGCCGATGATCTGCAGCAGCACCTTGCGGGCCGACCAGCGGGCGCCGGGCTCGAACCACGGCGCCACGGGCAGCGGCTGGGAGACGTCGAGGTCCGGCAGGGCGGCGACCACCGCGTCGGTGCGGTCCGCCACCTCCTCGTAGGCCGCCAGCACCCCGGCCAGGGTCTCGCCCGGCAGCATGCGGAACACGTCGGCCCGCCGGGCCAGGTCCTCCTGCGTCGGGTTGGCGAAGTCGGGCATCGCGGACGGGCCCTCCAGGATGAAGCCGGCCCAGGCCCGCTCGACGGACGCGACGTGCTTGATCAGGCCGCCCAGGCACAGTTCGCTCACGGTGGGGCGCAGCGCGGCCTGCTCGTCGCTCAGGTCACGCGTGGTGAGGCGCAGGAAGTGGCGCTGCATGGCGAGCTGCGCCAGCAGGTCGGCCCGCTCACCGGTGACCGCGGGGGCGATGGTGGTCGCAGTGTCGCTCATGGCTGTTCCTCCGTTGGCGTTCCCGTGCCGGCGGCCCCTGCCGTCCGACGTGTTCCACGATAGGGGTCATATAGGTCTGATCCTGTCCTCGACTCCGGACGGGCCGGTGAGGTGACGCCCTGTCAGCACGCTGCCGGCGGGGCGACAGCGGTGACGGCGGAATGCCGGCGCGCCGACGGCGAAGGGCGGGAGGCTGGTGCGTGGCAGCACACGATCCAAGGGAGGCACGCCATGTCCACCAGCACCCGGCCGCACCACTCGCGCCCGACCTCGGTCCTGGTCTCCGGCGCCGGGATCGCCGGCACCGCCCTCGCCCACTGGCTGGACCGCTACGGCTTCCGCGTCACCGTCGTCGAGCGCGCCCCGTCGCTGCGCGGCGGCGGCCAGCCGGTGGACATCCGCGGCAACGCGCTCGAAGTCGTCGACCGCATGGGCCTGTTGACGAGGGTCCGCGCGCGCCGCACCGGCCTGCGCGGGATGTCCGTGGTCGACGAGAACGGCCGCGAGCTGAGCCGCAACACCGAGTGGACGGCCAGCGGCGGTCCGGTCGACGGCCCCGACGTGGAGATCCTGCGCGACGAACTCGCCCACCTGATCGGAGAGGTGGCCGGCCGGGGCGTCGAGTACCGCTTCGACGACTCGATCGACACCCTGGTCCAGCACGAGGAGGGCGTCCAGGTCCGCTTCCGCAGCGGCTCGGAGCGCTCCTACGACCTGCTGGTCGGCGCCGACGGCCTGCACTCGAACACCCGGCGCCTGGTCTTCGGCCCCGAGCGCGACTACCTGCACCCCATCGGCGCCTACATCGCCGCCTGGAGCGTGCCCAACCACCTCGGCCTCGACCACTGGCAGGTGATCCACCGGCCCGCCGGCCGGGCCGACCGGATGTGCATGGCGATGACCGTGCGCGACAACGCCGAACTGCGCTTCTTCCTCGGCTTCGGCTCCGACGAGCCGGTCGAGCGCATGCTCCCGCGCGACCCCGCCGACCAGCGCCGCCTGGTCGCCGCCCGGGCCGCCGGGATCGGCTGGGAGGTGCCGCGTTTCCTGGCGGCGCTGGGGGAGACGGACGTCTTCCACTACGACGTGATCGCCCAGATCCGGATGGACCGCTGGTCGCACGGCCGGGTCGCGCTGCTCGGCGACGCCGGGTACTGCTGCTCCCCGCTCACCGGGCAGGGCACCAGCGTGGCCCTGACCGCCGCCTACGTCCTGGCCGGCGAACTGCACGCGGCCGACGGCGACCACCGCACGGCCTACCCCGCGTACGAGCGGCGCCTGCGCGACCACGTCGCCGCCAACCAGGCCATCCTCGACCTGACCGGAGCCCGTCTGACCGCGGGCGCCCCGGAGCAGTCGGGGCCCTTCGGCGGCTTCGACGAGCCCGGCCCGGAGATGGAGGCGGCCTTCCGCGCCGCCACGCTCTTCGACCTGCCCGACTACTGACGGCCGCCCGGGGGAGGGGCCCGCCGCTCCCGGCGGGGGGTCGCACGCGCCC